>JAHZHM010000042.1:4337-9098 GCA_019420265.1 Clostridiales bacterium | reverse complement strand
CTGAAATGCCGCGATGCCCTTTCTGCCTTTTTCCGGAATGCCCGGCTCCATTTCTTTTCCGTAGGAAGTGAGTGTATACTGAAAATAAAATGAATAGGCATCAAAAGCATGCAGATGCGGCAGGAGCGGCATTGGGTTTTTCGTCCAAAAGACGAATCCATCCACCTTCTCCGGCGCAAGCAGTATTTTGCTCACCTGATGGTAGTTCATCGGGTTGCGCACCAGAGCATAGCCTTCCTGGAAGCGCTTTACCAGCCAATCCGCATAGAACGCCGGCAGATCTGTCCGCCGACTCGCGCTGATAATCATATTTCCTCCGTCCTTATAAAAAAGGTGCAGAATGTTCTGCACCTTTTCGTTATTTTTTCAAATATCCTGCCGCTTTTTCTTGTTCTCGCGCACAGCCCTGCAAACCAGCCAGCCAAAGACCCCAACGCCGGATATCACACACGCTGCCAGAAGCGCCGGAATCCCATAAAACATGAGCGCAGCAGGCAGAGCCATTGCCAGGTTTCGACAGGAACGATATTGTTTCGCCATTGTGCTGCCCTCCTAAGCAGAGTATACCATTCTGTTTCTGCCTAGTCTACAGATTTCAGCGATTCCACCATATCCACCTGCCGAATGCGGCGGTTGATAAAGATGCTCACTAGCCATGTGAAGAGCAATGTCAGGGCAGAGGCCATCAGATAGCCGCCTAAGCTCACCGTACGCCCCAGCATGAGAATATCGACTTCCACCGTCTTTACCACATACTGATAGAGCACCAACCCCAGCCCCAGGCCCAAGATGCACCCTATCATCGAGAGAATCAGCGTCTCCCGGAAAATATAGGCATTGGTCTCTCCGGCGCGGAATCCCAGGACTTTGAGCGTCGCAATTTCTCGCACGCGCTCGCCGACGTTGATATTCGTCAGGTTATAGAGCACGATAAACGCCAGAGCTCCAGCCAGAATGATGAGCACGAAGATGATGATATTGACGCTATCGATGGAGCCTTTCACCGTCTCGATGATATCCGAAATCAGCGTGATCGTCGGCACCTGCTGGGAAAGCTCCTGCAATTTCTGGATGGCTGCCTGAGTTCCCTCTGGGTTCGTCCGGGCGACCAGCTGAGTAAATTCGCATTGCTTGCCGGCCGCTCTTTCATAGACCTTTGGCGAGACATAGACATAGTTGAACACATAGTTCTCGCAAATATCCGTCACAATCAGCTCAATCTCCCGCGCATCCGATGCCGTCACGGACTGCAGGCGCAGCGTATCCCCGGGGCTAAGGCCAAGATTTTCCGCCAGCTTCTCCGTGATGACAACGCTATCCTCCCCAAAGGAGATTTTTGCCTTATCCCGCCGATGGCGCAGATCCACAAATTCGCTGAGCCGGTCGGGCTGGCTGGGAACATAGAGGTAAGCCGTCATCGTATAGCTCTCGTCCTGGTTCGTCACATTCATGTTCTTATTCATGATCTGCAAATAGCTCTCGAATAACTGCGGATCTTCCAGCACATCCAGAAGCTCGCCGGAAATTTCCTGCTCCTCCAGCGTCGCCATGACATCGAACCGGTAAATATCCTCAAACTGATCGCCCAAAACTGTGCTGACCGAATCCCGCGCACCCATTGCCGTAACCAGCAGAGCCGTGCATCCCGCGACGCCCATCGCCGTCATAATCAGCCGCCGCTTGTTGAGAAACAGATTGCGCGCCGTGGTTTTTGCAGTAAAATTCAGCCTTTTCCAGAGGAAGGTGATGCGCTCTAAAAGAATGCGTTTTCCCGCCTTGGGCGCACGCGGCTGCAATAGGCGCGCCGGCACCTCAAACAGAGAAGCTTTGCAGGCAAAATAGGTCGCCCCCAGTGTGAAAAAGAGCAATGCCAGGATCGCCTGCAATGCAATTCCAAAGTGGAAGGTGATCAGCATTTTGGGAAGCGAAAACACAATCCCATAGGCATTCCATATGATCTTGGGCAGAAAATACATGCCCAGCCCGATGCCCAGCGCAGATCCGAGAACTGTTGCCATCGCGGCATAGCAGAGATATTTCATTCCAATCTTTATATTGGAATACCCGAGGGCTTTATACGTCCCGATGATGCCGCGCTCCTCGTCTACCATGCGCGTCATGGTCGTCAGCGCAACCAGCGCCGCCACCAGGAAAAACACCACTGGGAAAACCGTCTTGAGCTGGTTCATGCGCTCTGTGCTCGCATCAAAAAGCACGATGCTCTCTGTCATATCCCGATCCAGAAGATACCATTCCGGCGCCGCAAGTTCGGCAATTTGCTGCTCTGCATCCTCAATTTGCCGCTCTGCTTCGGCAAGCTGCTCCTCGGCCTCGGCTTTGCCATCGATGTATTCCTTTTCGCCGCGCGTCAGCTCCTCTTTGGCGGCCGCGATCTCGGCTTTGCCGCTTTCCAATTGTTTCTTTGCAGCCGCTAGCTGCGCCTCGGCCTGCACAAATTTTTGCTCGGCCTCGGCCTTCTGGCGCTCCAGCTCCGCCTTTCCATTTTCCAGCTCCAGGCTGCCGATCTCCAGCGCCGCCGCCTGCGCATCATACTCCTCCCAGGCGGCATCCAGCTCGGCCCGGCGCTGTGCGAGCTCTTTCTGCCCCTCCTGCGCTTTCTGCTCCAACAGCGCTTTGGCCGCGGCAAGCTGCTGGGCTTGCTCTGCATACTGCTGGCGCATTGCGGGCAGCTCGGGAACGCTCCCGCCTGCCGCCTCTATCTGCTCTGCGGCGGCAATCTGCTCTGCCAGCCGCTCCAGCTGTGCGCCCCAGCTTTCCAGCTTTTTGCGCTCCTCCTCCAGCTGCTTCTGCCCTGCCGCGCTTTGCTCTGCAAAAAGCGCTTCATAGGCATCCAGCTGTTCTTTTCCCTGGGCAAGCTGGCTCCTGCCCTGCTCTATCTCCTGCTGGGATTGCGCCAGCTGCTGCTCTGCCGCGGCAATCTTCTGCTGATATTCCGCTTTCTGCTGCACCAACAAAAGCACACCCTGGTCATATTCCTTTTGGCCTTCGCGCAGCTTCCGCTCACCCTTTTCTATCTGCTCTCTGGCATCTTGCAGCTGCGCCTCTGCCTCAGCCAGCTGCTGATCGGCCTTAGCTTTGCCGTCTGCATACTCCTGCTTTGCATCCAGCAGTTTTTCATTTGCCTGCTGCCGGATCTCTTCCAGGCGAATCTCTTTTCGCTCATCCGCCAAAATCTCCAGCCGCGCCTTGCTCTGCGCGATCAAATCGCGGTATTCTTCTCCAAAGCTATCCAGCGCTTTGGCACCTTCTATGCTCACATAGACATCGGTATACACATCCGCGGCAAAGTTCTCCTGCCGGACATACGCGGCATAATAGAGCGTGCCATTGCCCTGATCCGTCGTCCCTAAAGTAAAGGAGAGATAGTAGGGCGACTCTACAAAACCGACATTTTGAATGAGAATGCGATCGCCAATCTGCTCGCTATCGATCTCGATGGCCTTCTTAACCAGCACGCACTCGCCCTTTTTCTCGGGCCAGCGGCCTTCCACCAACACGGGCAGATTCATATCATCCGCACCCATGCGCGCAGGATCGTCCGGAAGCCCATGCAGGCGGAGGGTGTAATCCGTCCCATCAATGCTGGCGACGACATCTGCACTATACGTCGCAAAAACGCCGCAAACGCCCTCTTCTTCGCGTATCTGCGCAATATCATCCTCTGTAAAGCCGTAGGTCGAGAGCAGGCGGAGATCCATCAGATTTTGCCGATCGAAATAGTCGTCTCCCGTCTGCCACATATCCGGCGCCACAGCCGCCAACCCGGCAAATACACCTGCGCCCAGGGCTGTGATGGCGATGATGGATAGAAAACGGCTCATCGAGCGGCGCACTGAGCGAAAAATATCCTTGAAAAACGCGCTCATTACCATTCGATCCTTTCTGCAGACATGGGGTTTTGATTGACCCTGATATCCGTCACCTTTCCGCTGCTCACCTGGATCACGCGATCGGCCAGAGCGGTAAACGCCTGGTTATGTGTGATAACTGCCACTGTCTTTTTGCTGTTTCTGCAGGTATCCTGCAGTAGTTTTAGGATCGCTTTGCCCGTCTTGTAGTCCAGCGCGCCCGTCGGTTCATCGCACAAAAGCAGTTTAGGGTTCTTTGCCAGCGCCCGGGCAATGGCAACTCTCTGCTGTTCGCCGCCTGAAAGCTGCGCTGGAAAGTGCGCCATGCGGTGCCCCAATCCAACCTGCTCCAAAACCTGCTCCGCCGGCAGGGGCTCCTTGCAGATTTGCGCCGCCAGCTCCACATTCTCCCGGGCCGTCAGATTTTGCACCAGGTTGTAGAACTGAAAGACGAACCCAATATCATAGCGGCGGTATTCCGTCAGCTGCCTTGCGGAATAGTGGCTGATATCCTGCCCTTCAATTAGGATGCGCCCTTCTGTGCAGCTATCCATGCCGCCTAAGATATTGAGCAGCGTCGTCTTCCCCGCGCCCGAAGCGCCCACGATGACGACGAACTCCCCCTGCTCTATAGTAAAATCAACGCCGTCCAGGGCCCTGGTCTCCACCTCTCCCTGCCGGTAAATTTTGCTCACATTTTGAAATTCAACAAATGCCATAAAACTGTCTCCCTTCTTCTGCTTGACATTTTGTTCTACAACTGTATACTAATACTACAAGTATTGAAAAAAGTGTAAAAGAGAAATTGAGATTCGTCAAGATTCATTTTTCATCATTTGTATAGTATTCTACATAATATATTGTTAAGTAGAAAATCGGAGGCTCATATGGC
>JAHZHM010000042.1:0-4327 GCA_019420265.1 Clostridiales bacterium | reverse complement strand
ACACATAAATTTCTTTATGCCGCACTTTTCGATCTCATGGCGCAGAAACCTTTTAACGAGATCAGCGTGACGGATATTTGCCAAAAGGCCATGGTGCACCGCACAACCTTCTACAACCATTTCGAGGATAAATATCACTTGCTGCGCTGCGCCATCGAATCCATGCAAGAGGAGTTTATCTCGCAGATTTCCCGCAGCGACGAGCCGCATGCCTTCTATCTGGCGATGATCGATCAAATTCTGGATCATCTATATGAAAACCGGCTGGCATATTCGCGCATACTAAGAGCCAACCGCGGCAGAGATATCACAAGGGTGTTCCATAAGAATATCGTACAACTCCTGCTCGATGATTTCAACCACTTTCCCAAAAGCAGCCTGCGCCATCCGGCCGAGATTCCCACCGAGGCGCTGGCCGAGTTTTACACCGGCGCATTTTTCTCTTTGGCGAGCTGGTGGCTGGAACACGATACTTCCATTCCAAAAGAAGATCTGCGGCGCTATGTGCATGAATTGCTGCCGCTCGCCAATCAAAAAAGCTAGAGCGTTGCTCTAGCTTTTTTGATATAGTTTGTTCGTCTCATATTTGGGCTCGCAAGTCAGGTTGACGCCAAGCTTTCGGAAAACCCCCTCATCCACAGAGGAGAGCAGCACTGTCGAATGCGCCTCCAGGCCCTTTAGCTTAGAGATCTGCTGCAAAGCCAGCTCTGCATTCGGGTCTGTCGCCGCGCAGATGGAAAGGGCGATGAGCGTCTCGTCCATATGCAGCCGGGGATTGCGGTTTCCAAGGCATTCGGTTTTGAGCCGCTGAATGGGCTCGATCACCTCCGGCGAAATGAGCAGCAGCTCATCCGGCAACCCGCAAAGGGCTTTGAGTGCATTGAGCAGAAGCGTCGAGGATGCGCCCAGCAGAGCCGAAGTTTTGCCTGTGATAATGCGCCCATCCCCCAGCGCGATTGCCGCTGCTGGGCCCTGGGTCAGCTCATCCTTCTTCAGTGCCGCCGCCACAACCTTGCGATCCGAGGGATTTGCGCCCGCCTGCTCCATGAGCAAGGCGATCTTGTCGCCAAGATCTTCCTCGACGATGCCCTTTCTGCGATCGCAAAGCGCCGCATAATAGCGCCGGATGATCTCCTGGCGCGCCGCAGCCTTGACGGTTTCATCATCCGTAATGCAAAAGCCCGCCATGTTCACGCCCATATCCGTCGGCGATTTATAGGGGGAATGGCCCAAAATGCGCTCGAACATGGCGCTCAGCACCGGGAAAATCTCGACATCGCGGTTATAGTTGATGGCCGTTTTCCCATATTCCTCCAGATGGAATGGGTCTATCATATTCACATCGTTCAAATCCGCCGTCGCCGCTTCATAGGCGATGTTGACCGGGTGCTTGAGCGGAATATTCCAAATGGGGAAAGTCTCAAACTTGGCATACCCCGCCTGGACGCCCCGCTTATGCTCATGGTAGAGCTGCGAAAGGCAGGTGGCCATTTTGCCGCTGCCCGGCCCCGGCGCCGTTACGACGACCAGCGATCGTTCAGTCTCGATATAGTCATTTTTGCCGTATCCCTCGTCGCTGACGATTTTCTGCACGTTTGAGGGGTATCCCTCGATGGGGTAATGGCGGTAGACCTTGATCCCAAGGCTTTGCAGCCGTTTTTGGAAAGCATCTGCCGCGCTCTGCCCCTGGTAACGCGTGATGACAACGCTGCCCACATAAAGCCCAATGGAGCGAAATGCGTCTGTCAGGCGCAGAATATCCGCATCGTAGGTGATGCCGAGATCGCTGCGAACCTTGTTTTTCTCGATATCCGCCGCATTGATGACGAAAACGATCTCCGCCTGATCTTTGAGCTGGAGCAACATCTTGACTTTGCTATCCGGCGCAAACCCCGGCAGCACTCTGGAGGCGTGGTAATCGTCAAACAGCTTGCCGCCAAACTCCAGATAGAGCTTGCCGCCAAACTGCGCGATCCGCTTGCGGATCTGCTCGGATTGCAAATGCAGGTATTTTTCGTTGTCAAATCCAATGCCCTTCATATTTCCCCCAAGTTTATCCAATTCGAGTGACAAGGTTGCCCGTCCGCTTTAGCGGCGGCAATTCTTTTTTCATGGCGCTATATCCCATGCTCAGGCTGCCGCAGGGAATTTCCTTTTCCCCGAGCCCTAAATTTCGCAGGTAATCCAGCATGACGCGATCTTCATTCAGCCATTTGAGATTGTTGATATAGCATGTCCCAATGCCCAGCGACTGCGCAGCGATCATCATGTTTTCGATGACGCATGCGCTGTCTACCAGATGGTTGTTATGGGTATATTCCTTTTGGTTGGCTACGATGATAAAAGTCGGCGCGCCATAGGTGAAATCCCAATATCCCTTCCTCGCCCGCTCTATCGCCGAGCGCAGGCTTTGATAAGTCTTCTCGTCGTATTCCAGCAGAGCCAAACGCTGCACAGCCAGTTCCGTCATCTCGCGCAAAATTTCCCGGGATTGGATCACCAAAAGATGGCTCGTCTGGATATTGCCGCCGCTGGGTGCGCTGCGCCCGGCCTCTAAAATCTCCTGCAGCAATTCCTCGGGCACCTGTTTTTGCTCAAATTTGCGGATGCTCCGCCGGCCCATGATGGCCGCAATCGTCTCATTCATCCTTTTGCCCTCTCGGCCAAGGCCTGTTCCAGGGCAATAGAAAGCTGATCCGGGCAGGAAGTCGCCTTAGGGCCGCAATGAATTCCCCGCAGCCTGCGAATCGCCTCTCTTGCATCCATCCCTTCCACCAGCCGGATAATTCCCTGCAAATTGCCGTTGCAGCCGCCTGCAATGCGAACTGCTTTTATCTTATCGCCATCCAGCTCCACTTCCATTCTGGATGAGCAGACGCCTTTTGTGTAATAGGTATACATCGCATTTCCCTCCTCGCATATTCCTTTCTATTTTACCGGGATTCTACTTTTTTTGCAACCTGCTTTCTCGGCCGCCCGGCCTATTTTGCCGCAAAAGAAAAAGCCAGAAGCGCGCTTCCGGCTTTTTTCATTTATTTTTCTTGCTGCTTTTTCCGCTTGCGCTTCTCCACGATCGCCCAGGCCAGCCCCGCAGCTGCCAGAACGCCAATCAGAACCCAGCCCAGCCAAAGCAAATTGTTTTGGCCGCCAGCCTTGCCGATATCCGAAGCATAGAGCTCTGCTTGCCCGGCATCCTGCGCCAAAAGGGAGTGATTGTACTCAATAAGATAGCCCGTGCATTGGTGATTGCTCGCGGCCGAGCGCAGGCCATGCCGGCCATCATCCTCCTTTTGATAGTTGATGCTGTAGTGCAGATAATTGCCATAGCGCGGCTCTGTCTCCGCAATGCGCGCATATTCTACCTTTTCAGAGGTTGCCTCTCCCTTTTCATCCATCCAATACCAGCCGTCTTCCTGATAAATCGCGCCAATCGTCGCGCCAAATTCCAAAACTTCCCAAAGGAAATTATCTGTCGCCTCGTCTGGAACTCGAGCGGGTTTCCCCTGCATTCCGCGATATGTTACATACTGGGCAAGCTGGCCCAATCTTTCGCTGTATCCGCGCACCACCGGGTAAACACCTTCCGTCTGCACGAAAGTCTCCATATCCATGTGCCGCACGGGCAGCGCGCAGCATGGCGAGAAGAAAATCTCATAATAGGTATCGTTGGCCGCGAAATAGAAGACCTGGCGATACAGCTTCTCACCCGATAGATTGAAGTAGACCTGAAGCTCCTGGGTTTCTTCCCCCTTGGAGAATGCAACCGACTGTAAAAACGCCTGAATCTCCTCGGCGCCTGCTTTTTGGGGATCCACATCAAAGCTGAGCATCGCGTGCGAGGTCAGCGCCTCATTGGCCGCGATTCCGTCCGGCAATTTTTCAGGCGCAATCAGCGCATCTCCCTGGCGCATTTGATCTGCGAAAGAGATCTGAATGCCCAGCACCGGCCCTCCCGAACATTGAAGCTTTTCAAACCGATAGCTTCCATCCTTTTGTTTTTGCGCCTTTCCGGCATCAATGGAAATTGCCTGCTCTTTTTCCTCTGCCAAAGCGTGAATTGGCAGCCCAGCCACCAGGATGGCGGCGAGCAGCAAGCAAATTACTCTCATTTTTTTCATGTTCTCTCTCCCCCTTGCTCTTATCATATCCTGTTTTTCGCCGCATTGCAAACATCCGGCGTTTTTCTGCAATCAAAAAGATGGCAAGCAAAAGCCCGCCATCTCTCATTTGCATTTAAAAAGCCAAAATGACTCCCTTTTCGTTGGCATACATCGAGCTCAAGCCCTTCGTGGGCACAACCAGCACCTCGGCAAAGGAATACCGCTCC
>JAHZHM010000041.1 GCA_019420265.1 Clostridiales bacterium | reverse complement strand
CGCAAAAAGCAAGCTACCCATCCGCGGGCTGTTCTGGCATAAAACGCTTCAAGCCCTGCTCTCTGTTCTGTTTGCAGGCGTGCTCATGCTGGCCATGCCCGTTCAAAGGGCGCAAACGCTATGCCGCTTTCCATCTGCCGGCGCTTATCTGCCCATGAGCATCTTTTTGGCCGTATGCGCGCTCTTCTGCCTGCTGCTCAGTTGGCGCAAACGGCACAGCCGCCGTTAGTTCTCGCTGGTGGGCGCCTTCTGATCGCTGTTCATTTTCGCATAGAGGCGCGCTTTGTTTTCGCCAACCAGGTCGATGCTTTCGCGGTAGAAGGTCTCGAGCTCGTCCAGCACTTCTTCGGCATAGGTATTGGCCATTTTCTTGATCTCGCCAGCCTTTGCGCGGCTGTTTTCAATGAGTTTATTTGCCTTCTCATACGCCGCCTGCGTGATCTCTTCCTGCTTGATCATCGTCTCTGCTTCCTTTTTCGCGCGGCGGACAATCTCTTCCGCCTGAATATCTGCGGATTTCAGGATCTGATCGCGTTCAGATGCAACTTTCTTTGCAAAATCCAGCTCTTCGTGCAGAGCGGCTTTGATATCTTCAATGATTTCCATCACAATTTTCTGATCCACCAGCTTGCTTTTGGAAAAGCCCTTGGTTGGGCTCATCTCGATCTCCTCTTGCAGCTCGTCCACCAAAGCGAAAACATCCATCTTTTCCATGCGTATAACCCCCGTCATTTATACTAATTTAGTGTGTTAATTTTTGTATATATTCCCTGACACATTCCGGGACAAAGCCCGTCAGATCCGCTGAAAACGCCACAAGCTCGCGCACAACGCTCGAGCTGATATGCGCCACACTCGGAGCCGAGAGCAAAAACAGCGTCTCCAGCCCGCCGAGCTGCCGATTGGCCGCGGCAATATCCCGCTCATAAAGCAAATCCATCTCGTTGCGCAGCCCGCGCAGCACACAGCCAATGCCATGCTCCCTGCAATATGCAACCTGCATCCCATCGCTGCTATCCACGATCACATTGCCAAGATGTGCAGTCGCCTTTTGCATCAGCATGAGCCGCTCCTCTTTGGAAAGCAGATAGCGTTTTGCCGCATTATCGAAAAAGACGACGTAAAGCTCATCCGCAATCTGCGCAGCGCGCTCAATCAAATCCATATGCCCCAGCGTAATGGGATCAAAACTTCCTGGAAACAACAGTTTCACGCTACTCTCCTATCGATAAAAAGCTGACCCGCGTGCGGCCATATTTCTTTTCTTTCTGCACATACCGCCTATCGAAAACAGCATCTTCTTCATGCTCTGCGATGATTTTGCCGCCCGGAGCCAGCAATTTCCGCTCGATAATCGCCTCGATTGCCGGTTGATATAGCCCGGCATGATAAGGCGGATCCAAAAAGATAAAATCAAATGCCTGATTCAAGCTGCGCAGGGCACTGCTGTAATCCATCTGCAAAACCTGTGCCTGACTCTGCATGCCTAGCTCTTTTAGATTCTCGCGCACCAAAGCCGCCGCCCCGCGATCTGCATCCACAAAAACCGCGAAATCGGCGCCTCGGGAGAGCGCTTCAATCCCCATCGCGCCCGATCCGGCAAACAGATCCAAAACGCGGCTTTGCGGGATCTCGAATTGCAGCGCGCCGAAAATCGCTTCCCGAACTTTATCTGTTGTGGGGCGCGTCGTTTCATTGCCTTTTGGCGCTTTTATCTGCCGCCCTCTGGCAGCACCTGCAATAACTCGCATACCTCTCCTTTTTCACTAACCCCTAGTTTAATTTAATTCCGACAAATTGTAAAGAAAAATAACAAAAGCCGCCAAAGCTTTACAAGCTATTTACAGTCTGTTTCAATATAGACGCGGGGCACACGAGCGCTAATTCCCGTCAGAATTTCATAGCTGATCATGCCATTTTCGCATAGCTGTGCAACTTCCTGCGCCCAGATGCTCTCATCTCCATCCTGCCCAATGAGGGTAATTTCATCGCCAACCTGCACGCCGAGGCCCGTCACATCGAACATCGCCTGATCCATGCAGACGCGCCCGGCCAGATCTGCTCTGTGTCCGCGCACAACGGCTTTGCCCTTATTTCTCAGCGCCCTGGGCTGATCCGCGATAAAAATACGGCCATAGCTCACGGAATCGCCTGGCTCAATCTTTTTGACATGCACCACCGTGCTTTTGAGCGAGAGCGCGGGCTGCAGCTCTTCTGCAAAAGGCGCGAGCTCTCCGGAAGGAGGATACCCATACATAGAAATGCCCATCCGGCAAAGATCCAGATGCGCATCCGGCATATCCAAAATTGCTGCCGAATTGGAGGCGTGGCAGATGGGATGATAGCCATGCTCAAAAACCGTATTGCGAAAAGCCAAATACCGATTGAGCTGCAAAA
>JAHZHM010000040.1 GCA_019420265.1 Clostridiales bacterium | reverse complement strand
CGAACGTTGGAAACTGCAATCTCCACCAGCCGCCTGCGCGTCTCAATGGGAGACCACGCCAGGTGCGGCGTCAAAATACTCCGCTCGTGGTGCGCCAATCTATCGCCCTTGCAAGGCGGTTCACTGGCCATCACATCCGCCAGATAAAAGCCGAGCCTGCCCTCTTCCAGTGCAGCCAAAACATCCTCTTCCCGCACA
Source organism: Clostridiales bacterium (assembly GCA_019420265.1). Lineage (GTDB taxonomy): Bacteria > Bacillota > Clostridia > Christensenellales > Christensenellaceae > QANA01. The sequence continues at coordinate 2,736 of JAHZHM010000040.1, read as the reverse complement.
ATTTTGCCGCTGGCTGTGTTGATCAAGATTGCGCCTTCCCGCATCAGGGCAATCTGCTTTTTTGCGATCATCCCTTCCGTCTGCTGCGTCAATGGGCAGTGAATCGAGAGCGCGTATGCGCAATCACCTGCATCCCAAGCGCCTGTGCCGCCCTGGCCATGCCCTGGCCAATCGCGCCCAGCCCTAAAATCCCCATCGTTTTGTGTGCAAGCTCAATGAGCGGCTTCTCCCAAAAGCAATATTTCGGGGAGTTTTCCCATCTTCCCGCCTTGACCGCCTCATGATGCAGATGCACATGGTTGCATACTTCCAGCAGCAGCGCTATGCTGTGCTGAACGACGGCATAGGTGGAATAAGCGGGTATATTCGTCACTATAATTCCCCTCTCCTGCGCCGCCTCAATATCCACGACGTTATACCGCGTGGATAACACGCCAATATATTTCATCTCCGGGCAAGCATCCATAATTGCCCGATCGATAACAGCTTTATTCGTCAGAACAATTTCGCTCTCCCCAATGCGCCGAGCTACCAACTCTCTCGGCGTCTGCCGATATTGCCTCGTCTCTCCCAGTTCTGCCAGCGCTTCCCAGCCCAGTGGCTCGCTGCCCAGCCCCTCGTCATCCAGCACGATAATTTTTCTCATATTTCCTCTCCTTTCCGTCTAAGATATGATAGCAAAAAAATGAGGAGGAATCTATCCTTTTCCGATTTGTGAACAAATTGCGACGTTTTGCTGGAATGAATTGACAGCTTCTTTGCCTTTCGCTATAATTTGTTAGTCAGCTAATATTAGTTAGCTAACTATTTTATCATTGCTTTCGGAAAGAAGGGAAGCGCGTGGAGAAAAAAGAATCCTATATTGATATTTACCGCCTCTTTTCTCAGATTATGAAACTGAGTTTCGCAGAGGCCTTTCCGCATTTTCAAGAACTGAAGATGCACCCTGCCCAGGCAGAATTGCTCGATATTCTGCATCAGAATCCGGGGATCACGCAATCCCTGCTGGCCAAAATGCTCTATATCGCCCCATCTACCGTTGCCATTTCTCTAAACCGCCTGGAGGAATCCGGCTATGTGCATCGGGAAAAGGGCGCGGATAAGCGAAAAAGCCTTGTCTTTCTAACCGATCAGGGCATACAGGCCGTGGATTCCATCGATGTTCTTTTTCATCAGCTGAATGAACAATTTACATCTATGCTTACCTCTGATGAAATCGAAATTCTCTTCACCTTGCTTCATAAAATTCGCGACAGTTTTGCTATTGAACGCATGAGCACATGTAAAACCGCTCCTGCCGAACCAATTCTATCGCTGCAAGATAAAATCATTCAGAAAGGAACAAGAAATGTCTAAACTACTGAAATTTTTAAAACATCATCTGATTCCTGTGCTTCTCGTATTGGCCCTGCTCATTGTCGAGGCGTTTTGCGATCTCGCTTTGCCCACATACACCTCCGAGATCGTCAATACGGGCATTCAGCAAAGCGGCATAGAAGATCCTGTTCCCGGCGTGCTCGGAGAAGAGAGTTATTTCCTGCTCACAAGCCTTTTGCCTTCGGATCAGGCGGGGGTTATGGAGCACTACACCCGCTCAGAGGATAAAAACGAACTTCCCAAATCCCTGCAAGGCATCTCCAGCGATGTGCAGACTTTCTATCTGCTAAGCGATCTGGGCGAGGAGGAGCGTTCCAGCCTAGAATCCGCCCTTTCCTATCCCATGCTGCTCTGCATGGCCATTTCCGGCGATATGCAGGCAGATGGCGAAAACGCGGATTATGCTCAAAATCTGTTCGATGGCGATCTGCCCATCCCCGAAGGCGTCGATGCTCAGCAGTTCTTCGCCTCCCTGGATCAGGCCGGCAAAGATGCGTTCCTGGCAGAGATCTATCAAAAGTTCGACGAATTGCCCGAGACCATCCTCTCGCAGATCGGCATTCTCTTCGTCCAAAACGAATATGAAAGCCTGGGCATCGATCTCGGCAAAATTTCCAACCGCTATATTTTAATCTCCGGCGCAAAAATGCTGGGGCTGGCTCTGGCCTCCATGGCCTGCACCATTGCGGTGTGCTATCTTGCCTCTCTCATTGCTTCCAGCGTGGGCAAAGAGCTGCGCGGCAATGTCTACCGCCGTGTGCTTTCCTTCTCGAATGAGGATATTGAAAAATTCTCCACAGCCTCGCTCATTACGCGCACGACCAACGATGTCACCAACGTAACCATGGCCATTGTCATGCTGTTGCGCATCGTCTTTTATGCTCCCATCATCGGCGCAGGCGGCATCGTCAAAGTGTTCGGCACCAATTCGGGCATGACCTGGATCCTCGCCGTGGCCATCGGGGTCATCTCGCTGGTAATGGGAACTGTATTCGCCGTCGCCATGCCCAAATTTAAGGGGATGCAGAAACTGGTCGATAAGCTCAACCTCGTCTCCCGGGAGATTTTAACCGGCCTGAGCGTCATCCGCGCTTTCGGGACGCATAAACACGAGGAAGAGCGCTTTGATAAAGCCAATACCGCTCTCATGCGGAATGGCCTGTTTATCAACCGAACCATGTCGCTCATGATGCCGCTGCTTATGCTCTTGATGAATGGCATCACGCTGCTCATCGTCTGGAATGGCGGCCACAGCATCGATGCCGGCCTGCTGCAAGTCGGCGACATGATGGCCTTCATCCAGTATACCATGCAGATCATCATGGCATTCTTAATGATCACGATGGTCTCCATCATGCT
>JAHZHM010000004.1:2370-4086 GCA_019420265.1 Clostridiales bacterium | reverse complement strand
ATATCGGATAAATCCGCCACCACGCGGACATTATCCGCCGTGATATTTTTATGGTATTGCTGGCCGGCGGCGACTGTAACATCCACAGTCTCCTGCAAGTCCCTCTTATCCACCGTCAGCCCCCGGGCCGTCAGCGAATCGATGCCTGTGTAGGAGATGCGGACATTTTCCACTTCCAGCGGCCGAACAGGGTTCTCCGAGGAGATGACATATGCCCAGAGCGCTGCTGCAAAAAGCAGGGCGACCAATTTCAGCGGCCAGTTGGTTGTCAGCGCCTTTTTTGCGCGTTTCAGCAAATCTTTTTTCACTGCTTTTTCTCCCCCTTTCTGCGAAGGAGCTTGCTCTTGGCAGGGCCTTTTTCGTATATTCCTTCTAAAATGGCGTGCAATGCTTTTCGATCGAGATAGCGCGTGATCGTCCCCTCGTGCGCCATGGAGATGACGCCCGTCTCCTCCGAGACGATGAGAATATAGGCGTCTGAAAGCTCGGAAATGCCCAGCGCAGCGCGGTGCCGCGTCCCGAGCTCAGAAGAAATCTGTTTGTTGTCCGAAAGCGGCAAGAAACAGCCTGCCGCCACGATTTTATCCCCGCGCAGGATCATGGCGCCATCGTGCATGGGCGAATTGGGGAAGAAAATATTTTCGATCAGCTGGCTGGAAATGCGGGCATTCAGCAAATTGCCGCTCTCGATGACGTCTTTCATGCCCGTCTTTCTCTCAAAAACCATAAGCGCGCCAATTTTGCGGATAGACATATTGAGCACAGCCCGCTCGATCTCCTCGATATGAGGGCGGGAGGCATCTTCTTCCGCGGAAAACGGCATTTCAAACAGCCCGCCGCGGCCGAGCTTTTCAAAAGCCCTGCGGATTTCCGGCTGAAAAATGACAACCAAAAGCAGCGCGCCGGCATCGATAAAGGAAGACAGCAGCCAGTTGACCGTCGAGAGGCCAACCGCCTTGCAAATCCACGCCAGCACGATAAACAGCGCCAAGCCTTTAAAGACCTGAGATGCGCGGGTTTTGCTCGTCAGCCGCAGCAGCCCGTATGTGATGCCCGCGACCAGCAAAATATCCACAACATCCATAATGGAAAAATGAATTGCGGAATTTCCTAGATTCTCAAAAAAGTTTGCCACGCCAATGCTCCTCTACTTCTCTTCTTCAATTATACATCTCCAAAGAAAAAAACCCAACAGAAAACGTTGGGTTTTTGAAATTTTTCACAGGCAAAATATGCTAAGCTTCTCCGCCTACTGCTCGCTCTCGCGCTCTTCCAGCATTTCGCGCAGCCCCAGCTCGGTTAAGACGAGCGTATCCACCTTTTCATTTTGCCGAAGCACATTTTCATCTTCCGCCAGTGAACGCCCCTGCTTGATACATTCTAAAGCCAAAGCATCCAGTGCATCTTTTTCCTGCCTGAGTTCTGCGCTGACCTGTTGAATTTTTCTCTCAATTTCCTTTTTCATAGCAGCCCTTTCTTCGTGCTCCCCTTCCTTTCCTATTTTATAATAAAAACAGGAAAAATTCAATGAATTTTCGCAATCTGACATAACTCGCGCAAATTTGCAGTTTATCGCAAATTCCGCGCGCCGAATTTAGCTGTATTCCGCGCCAATCATACAAAATTCGCCGCTCTGCTGTCTCTCAAAATACAGTGTTTCTTCCATCGTCTTGGTAGAGGCAAGATCCTTTTTTGCAAAATACTGCGCATCTGCGG
>JAHZHM010000004.1:0-2360 GCA_019420265.1 Clostridiales bacterium | reverse complement strand
GCTTGCCCGAACGTGGTAGTAGTAGCCGTAGTTTTCGCCGTCAAAAAATTCCATTTTTTGATCCGCCGCCGTCAGGCTGCAATCCAGCAGGCGGATGCTCACATGGTTTTGCGCAAACTCCTGCTGCTGCGCCTCCAGGAATTGCAGCGTAATGCCGTCGCGCTCTAAAAAAGCGGCAGAAAGGTTTTTCTCGTAGAAAGAAAAGACCTGCTCGGCAGAAAAACTTTCGTATTCCACCTGATAGCGGGCGTCCAGATATTGCTCGGCAATGCCCAGCACAATCTGCTTTTCCGCCTCGCTCAGCCGCTCCTTTTCAGATGCAGGCAAATATGCCTCCCCCTCCGGCGCAAAGCTAAAACCGGCCAGCTTGAGCGCGCCATCCTGCCGCACAAAATAGACCTGATAACCAAGCAGATAGCGCTGGCCTTGCTCGAAGAAGCTCTCCTCCGGATATTCCGGCGCAAAGGAATCGATGAACACGCTAATTTGAAGGCTCTGGATGGTATACTCCGTGCCATCTAAGATCTGCTGCTCCAGGCCCAAATCCCGCACATCCTCCAGATGGCTCTTCAGCCGGTTCTGCCGGTTCTGCTCCAGGCTCGTCTGCGCATCCGGATCCTCCAGGAAGTGCGCCAAATAGCCGCTCTCAAAGTGCTTTTTTGCAAACGCTACCGTCGGAGCGGAGGAGAAAGTCTGGTAATCCACATTCCAAAGCAATTCCATCAGCTCTTTACTGATGACAAAAGGCGTCTGCTCTGCCTTGCAGCAGCAAAGCAGCCCCAAGAGCAAAACGCAGAGCACCGCGCATACGGCGCGCCTACTGTACTTCTTTGCCCAATTCATAGAAAGTATACGTCCCTCCAACGCCACCCGTCTGCGCCGTCTGTTCGCTTTGGCAATGCACGAGCAGCGCGCTGCCATCCTCGCTGAAATAGACGCTGCGAATTCCCTGATAGATATCCACATACAGCGCCTGCGCAGTTTGGGTATCCACGACATATAACTTATATGCCGCTTCGCCTTTCTCTACCACCGCCAGTTTACTTCCGTCTGCGGATACGACAAAAAACGAAGTGTGATCCCAAATTTTTTTCTCTTCTTTTGTCTCCGCCTTCCAGCTCATCAGCGCGCCGTCCTGAGCGATATAGTAGATCTTGCCCCCGGCAGCCGCAGGCGCAGAGCCTTCTGCGCTGAAAACGCTGCTCTCTCTGGCATCGCGCAGATCCTCCACGACAACTTGCGAGGCCGTCCCAATTTCCAGCTGGCTGACGACATAGTTGCCCGTCAGAAACATCTGGCTCAGCGTCGCGTTATTTTGCTCGATTTTGGATGCCTCGCGGTAAATATCGATGTCCTCCACGCGCTCCAGCGTGTGATTTTCCGTATTATAGCGGCTGAGCACAGTGCCCGAAATGTTGCGGGCGACAAAGCTAATATCGCCATCCTGCCAGCCCACAGGGACAACCAACTCTTCTGCCAGATAAGAGCCGATTTTGCGCACAGATTCGTCCGCCAGATCCAGCAGGAAAATATCCACCCGATCCTCGCCGTTTTTTGCCTCAAAGAGAATGTGTTCTCCCCGGCAGATGACGGAATCCGCCAGAATATCCATCTCCTCCGTGCATGGCTTGAGATAGCCGCTCTTGCCCACAAGCACCAGGCGCTTGCTCTTCTCCCGGCCCCAGATGGCCACCATGCTCTGGCCGGAAAGACCGACATACCGCAAAGCCTTCCCTTCTTTTTCCACTTCCGGCTGCGATACGCTGAGCACGGAAAAATCCGCCCCGATGGGCGCGCCGGATTCCAAAATCTCTGTCCGAACTTTCTTTTGATAGCTGCAGGCACAGAGTGAAAGCATCAGCAGCGCCGCCATCCACAGCGCGCAACCTCTGCTCAATCTGCCTGCAAAGCTTTGTTTTTTAGGCTGTAAAAGCATTTCGCCTTTGCTCCTTCCTTCGCTGCCCTTAAAACTCCTCTGTGGGAGCCTCCGTCTGCACGCTTAGCAGCAGCACCCGAATGCAAATATGCCGCTCATCCGGCAGCAGCGCAGAGATATTGCCCCCGTGGCTTTCTGCAATTTTGCGGCAGATGGCCAACCCCAGCCCCACGGAACCCGGCTCTGCCCCCTCTTCCCTCTGGCGGTAAAAGGGGATAAACAGCCTGCCCAGCTCCTCTTCGGTAATGCTCTTTTCTATCTCGTTTTCTATGGATATTTCTACATGCTCTCCCAATCTCCGGGAAAGCACGGAAATCTTGCTGCCCATGCCATGTTTGATGGCGTTATCCATCAGGTTGATAAACATCCGAATCAGCTGTTCCCGGCTGCCCCAGACGCGCAGGCTCTGCTCCTCTTTGGGCAG
>JAHZHM010000039.1 GCA_019420265.1 Clostridiales bacterium | reverse complement strand
GAATGAATGGGCGCAGGTATCCGCCCGCCGCGGTGAATGAATTCGCTGGCAGAAACCTTGCTGCAAGGCATGATGGGTGCCGTTCCCAAGAGCCCGCCAAAGCTGACCTCGTCGCCCACTTTTCCGCCCGGCACGGGAATGATGCGCACGGCTGTCGTCTTGTTGTTGACCATGCCAATGGCCGCCTCATCCGCGATAATGGCCGAAAGCGTCTCGGCCGTGGTATCCCCAGGAACCGCGATCATATCCAGCCCCACCGAGCAGACGCAGGTCATCGCTTCCAGTTTTTCCAGCCGCAGCACACCGCTTCTGGCCGCGGCAATCATGCCCTCATCCTCGCTGACCGGGATGAACGCCCCGGAAAGCCCGCCGACATTCGAGCTGGCCATAACGCCGCCTTTTTTTACCGCATCGTTGAGCAGCGCCAATGCAGCCGTCGTGCCGCAGCCGCCGCAAGTCTCCAGCCCCATGGCCTCCAAAATCCGCGCGACGCTATCGCCCTGCGCGGGCGTTGGCGCCAGGGAGAGATCTACAATGCCAAACTCCGCATCCAGCCTGCGGGAAGCCTCTCTGGCCACCAGCTCGCCCATGCGGGTAATGTGAAATGCGGTCTTTTTAATTTGCTCGGCAATCTCGCCAAGGTTTGCGCCCTTCATATCCGCAATCGCCGCATAAACCACTCCCGGCCCGCTGACGCCCACGTTGATGACGCAATCGCCCTCTCCAACGCCGTGGAACGCGCCCGCCATAAAGGGGTTATCCTCCACGGCATTGCAGAACACAACCAGCTTTGCCGCGCCCAGGCCGCCCTGATCCGCCGTGCGCTCGGCCGTCTGCTTGACAACCTCTCCCATCAGCGCCACAGCATCCATATTGATGCCCGCGCGGGTTGTCCCGACATTGACGCTGCTGCAAACGATATCCGTGCTGGCAAGCGCCTCCGGGATGGATTTGATGAAATTGCGCTCGCCCGGCGTCATTCCCTTATGCACCAACGCCGAAAAGCCGCCGATAAAATCCACGCCAACCTCTTTGCCCGCTTCATCCAACGCGACGGCAAAAGGAGCGTAATCTACTGCGCCCGTAGGCTCACCGATGATGGAAATAGGCGTAACCGAGATGCGTTTATTGACGATGGGAATGCCAAATTCCGCCTCGATCTCCTCGCCCGTTTTGACGAGGTTTTCCGCCTTGCGCAGAATTTTTTCCTTGATTTTGCAAATGGCTCGGCCCATATCCTCGCTCATGCAATCTTTGAGCGAAATGCCCATGGTGATCGTCCGAATATCCAGGCACTGATGCCGGATCATCTCGATGGTGCTCAAAATATCTCTGGTATTGATCATTGCCTTCCCCCTAGATGCGGTGCATGGAATCGAAAATCTCTTCCCGCTGGAGGTGCAGCTCCATGCCCAGGCTCTCGGCAGCCTCTTCCAGATCCGCCTTCAGGCCAGAGAAGGAATCCCCCGCACCAACCTCGATGAGCATCACCATCGTGAAAATCGCTCCCTGCATAACCGTCTGGCTGATATCCAAGATATTGGAGCCATGGCGATAGAGCACGGCCGATAAGCCGGCGATAATGCCGGGTCTGTCTTTCCCAAATACTGAAATAATTGCTCTCATTTTTCTCTCCTCTTTCGTCGTTTTGCGGGCAAGCCCGCGCCCAGGCAGGCCGCGCCGCCTCGCCCGGGCACTTTTCTATTTTTGGCTATTTCGCCTTGTAGTTATCGTATGTATAGCTCTCGTCGACATCCCGCAGCTTCTTGATGCCGATTTTTTCCGGCTGGTAATTTTCAATATAATCCAGCATTTCATCCCGGTTATCGAAAATGCGGTAGAGCTTTTTGCAAGCTTCCTTGATGAAATTCTCGCTCATCGCCCGGGCGATGAAATCAAAGAGCATATCATAGCAGCCGTCCACATTGTAGATAGCAATCGCCTTGTTATGGCGCTCCAGCTGCTTGAGCGTGAGAATCTCGAAAAATTCCTCATACGTCCCAAAACCGCCTGGGGCCACGATAAAAGCATCTGCCCGATCTTCCATGGTCTGCTTGCGTTCCCGCATGGTTTTGGTAAAAATCAGCTCCGTGCAGTCTTGAAAAACGACGCCGTCCACATTGAAAAACTCGGGCGTGACGCCAATCACTTCGCCGCCCTGTTCGCGCACGCCCCGGGCTGTCGCCCCCATGACGCCCTGCGCTCCTCCGCCATATACCAGGCCATGCCCGCGCTTTGCCAGCTCCTGGCCCAGCTGATATGTCGCGTCAATATATTTTTTATCCAGCTCTGTGCTGGAAGCTCCGTAAACACAGATTTTCATACTCAGTTCCTCCTAATTGTTCCAAATAGATTCCGTTTCTGCTGCAATTTCTCCAGCGCAAACAACAAGGGCATCCCGATCACATAGCAGGAAATCGCCTGCCCTGCGCCAACGCCCAGTGCCGCCTGCCAAAACGGCACATTCATTAGATATGCCAGCTCCGCGCCCACAATGACAGCGTTTGCCAGAACAGCAGGCAGCGGCACAAGCCATTTATTTTTGATTTTATAGGTCGCATAGGCCGCGAACAGCGTCGCCAAACTCCCGCAGACAATATCCAAAAGCCCAAATCCGCCAAAAATGTTGGCGATCACGCAGCCGAGAAACAGCCCTGGCACAGCCGCCGGCGTAAAATGCGGCAGAATGCAAAGCCCTTCGCTCACCCGCAGCTGGGAAAGGCCGAAGGAGAGAGGGGAAAAGAGCAAGGTCAGCGCGGCATAGACTGCGGCGATAATTCCGCTTTGCACGAGATGGGCGAGCTTTTCTTTCTTCATCTATCATATCCATTCTTCATACTATTATAATTTGCAATTATACACCAAAATGAGCCTGTCTTCAATTTGCCTTTGGCGGATTACAGGAAAAAACCTGTGAATTTTCCAAAAACTTTCCTGCCCGCTCTTCCCCGGTCCGGCAATTCATGATAAAATAACCGCGGAAATTACGCTTGGAGGAAACTTATGTTCGATTATCATTTGCACTCTTTTCTCCCTCCGGATGCAGATCCGGGGCAGAGTTTTGAAAACATTGCAGCACAGGCGCAGGCCATGGGCATGGAGGAAATCGCCATCACGGATCACGATGAGGGCAACGGAGATTTTTGCAGCATCGATATGAACCGCTACGATCGCGAGTGGGAAAAATTCGTCAAAAAAGGCTCTCCCATTCCCGTCCGAAAGGGAATTGAGCTCAGCGTTCACTATGATGCCATTCCGATTTACCAAGAGTTCCTTTCTCAGCATTCGTTTGATTTCATCATCGCTTCCCAGCATTTTGTAGATGGCGTGGATCTCTATCTGCCGGATTTTTACCGGGATAAAACGGTGCACGAAGCCTATGAGCGCTATTTAAAGGCCATGCTCAAAACCTTGCGCCATTTTACGAGCTACGATATTGTCGG
>JAHZHM010000038.1 GCA_019420265.1 Clostridiales bacterium | reverse complement strand
GTTGTGATAACCGTGAGCGCAACCAGCGAGACATTGAACTTTTTGCTGTAGATATTGCCCTCATGCGACAGCCGATAGGAAAGAAAGAGAAACCCACCGATAATTGAAGCGGCGAACAGCCGCACAAAAATGACTTTGACGGATAGATCGTTCTGCGATGCAAACAGTTCCAAAAGTTGCTGTTTCATATGCCCTCCTATAGTTGATAATGAAGCCCCACGCTTCTCGAAAGACAGTATTTGCTCACGGAAAACTCGGAGCGGTTCGCCTGGCTGACCACATCCTTGATATAGCTGAGCAAAAAGCCATTATATTTCACTTCCAATACCGCATTATAAGGATCGAGCACCGGATACTGGGGCAAATTCGGTGAAAAAATATCAAAACACGCTTCGGTTGCAATGATATTGCTATCGATGGTAATGCGGATTCTGTTTTCCTTGGCGATATAAGCCTGGCGCCGATATTCCACTACGGCCTTTGGGCGATAGCATTTGCGGCTCATCAGAGCATAGCACTCTGCAGCGAATGGCTCCCCGTAGCCTAAAAGCGGTGTGTAGTCGCCCCAAATCAGCCGCTGGGCGTCTTTTCGGCTGACGCGCAGCGAACGCTTTTTCTGGTAGCTGCCCTCTTTCTGTTTCATTTCCAGCATGGCAAAATCTGCGCCAGGATCATAATTGCGAAGCCGTATCTTTCTGCGCAGTTCTACGCCATCCACCTTCTCCTGATAATCCTCATCATTTATCGTGTCAAAATACAGCGAGCGAATCCGATAGCCATCGGCCCCATTGTGCACATCCTCTGCCATCACATTGCGAAGCCGCGCGCCAAGTTTGCGGCTATCAGCCGCTGTCATCAGATATTTCTTTTCCTGGCGCAATACTTCATTCACTCGCTTCACCTGCTCCCTATCGCGCGCATTCCACCGCCAAAGTTGGCATGCTGTTCGCGCCTTTTTGAGCGCTCTGCCCATTTTGCTGAAAACACAAAAAAGCGCCGCTAACCCTGGAAACTCCTGGATAACCGCACTTTTCCGCTTTTAGACTTTATTAAATTGTTATCTAATAATACAGAGCTGTTCTGTTCTGTTCTGTTCTGTTCTGTTCTGTTCTGTTCTGTTCTGTTCTGTTTAAAATCGTCGCACACGTGCTGCACCTTGTCAACCCCTCGCCGTGTTATTTTTTGCAAATTTTCCCTCTCTTTTGGCTCTCTTCCTACCCGGCCTTGGGCGTTTGAAAAGCCTTTCTCTTCCTCTCATAGAAAGGGCGAATGCCTCTGTCTGCACATTTCGCGCGCCTTGCTGCGCCAAAGAGCGTTGCGCTCGATTTGAAGCCGCATCGTACACTTTCCATCTCCAGCTCGGGCGCCAGATATGCTCCATCATGGGGAAGCCGTTCCCTCAACAAAAGCAGATTCTGTATTGCACAATGCCCCTTTTGCCCCACGCCAGAAAGCCGTACGATTTTTCTTCTTAATTATAGAATTTGCCGCTTTATAAGTCAATCATTTTAAACCAAGCACTAGCAGCATTTTCGGCGGCAAATCGTGCTTTCCGCTTGTATTTTTCCATCATCCTGGTAAAATAAAAAGGGCAGAAAAAAGCGCTGTATGAAAACGATATGCTCCGGCCACGGCAAGCCTCTATTTTGAAAAATACCCCATTTGCCAGGCTGCGTTTTCTGCCTTGGCGGAAGGTGTAAGGAGATTGCTCATCTGTCCTGCCACAGAAGGATCCTCTTGTATAGGAGAGAGAAAATGTATAAAAATATAAAAAAACAGGAAGTATTATCGCTCAAAGAGCAAGTTGCCTATCAGGAGGGGCAAGTTGTCAGCAAAACGCTGGTGCAAAACGAGCTTGTCAGCGTTACGATCTTTTCTTTTGATCAGGGAGAGGAGATCTCCACCCATGCCTCCGGAGGCGATGCGATGGTAACTGTGCTGGATGGTAGAGGGCGCTTTACCATTGGCGGCCAAGTATACTATCTGGATCAGGGGCAAACGATTATCATGCCAAAAGATATTCCCCATGCTGTATATGGCGAGGAAAAATTCAAAATGCTGCTGGTCGTCTCTTTTTAAGCGGCTTCTCTTATGCGGCAGCCGCCAAAAAGGCGCCCTTTGCTCATCTGTTTTCTGGCGCTTACATAACATCAAAACAAAGGCATCCCAATGGGATACCTTTGCCTTCTGATACATCTTTTAAAAGCAGCTATGCCGCTTCCCTAGAAAGTTTTATCCGACGACGAATTTCTGCTTGACTTCCTGGATTTTCTTCTGCTCTGCCTGCTCCGTCGGATACCAGCCCTTTTCTGCCATCTTATCGTAGATGGTGTCCTGAATGCACAGGGCGTCGTTTAGCGCCGTGCTAAACGCCTCATGCACCTGGCTGCTCGGGGATTCGATCGTCCCATGCAGGAACAGATCGCAGACGCCTTTCTCCAAAAGAAGAATATTTTCCATCAAATTCTTGTCGTTCATATATGCCCTACCTCCTGTTTTTAAAGCAAGCCATAAAAGTTCTGAAAAATCTGCTGGTGCTTTTGCTCCATCTGCTCCACAAATGCCTTCAATTCTGCATCTTCGAGCTGCCCCGCCACTTCCTTGCATTTGCATCTCAAATACTTAGCGTGGCCGAGCGCGTCTTCAATATACAGCAATTCTTTTGTCGTCATGATAAGCCCTCCTATTTTAAAATTTGCATCGATAATATCATGGCCTTCGGAAAAATAAATATACATATCAATATCATGCAAAGAAAGCCGGCGCCGCCTAAAAATGGCAATTACATTTTTTCAACGCGCTTTTTTGCGGCCTGCTGATGGGCTTTATTTCGACATCTTTTGTTACAAATTCATCTTTTTTGCCACGAAGTTATATATATTTTGTAAATAGTTCGCAAGTGTTTTTTAAAATTTCTTTAAGCTGCTTGAATCGTATCCCTTGGAATGCTATCCTTCGAATGGGAAAATTATGGAGGAAACAAAATGGAATTTATCAAAACCTTCAATATGATTATCTTTATTCTCATCACGGCGATGTACGCATATCAGATGTTTTATATCGTCGTTGCCCTGGTGGGCAAACATCGGGATAAGAAAAGGTTGAAATCTAAAAGCACCCCCCCCCGGTCTCTGGCAGAGGTAACCCAGCATCGCTATGGCGTTCTCATCTCAGCGCGCAACGAAAGCTCTGTCATTGGCCAGCTGATCGACACAATCAAGGGGCAGAAATACCCCAGCGAGCTTGTGGAGGTTTTTGTCGTCGCAGATAACTGCACGGACAACACAGCGCAGGTTGCCAGCGAACATGGCGCCATCGTCTATCGCCGTTTTGATAAAGTGCGCGTGGGCAAAGGCTATGCGCTGGATTACGCTTTCCATAAAATCGCAGCCGAATACGGCGATTCCTATTTCGATGGGTACTTTGTGTTCGACGCGGATAACCTGCTGGATGAGCACTATATCGAAGAGATGAACAAGGTTTTCGACCAAGGCTATCGCGTCATCACCAGCTATCGCAATTCCAAAAACTTTGGAACCAACTGGCTTTCCGCCGGCTATGGCCTATGGTTCCTGCGGGAGGCCAAATACCTCAATAACCCCAGAATGCGGCTGGGCACCAGCTGCGCTATCTCGGGCACGGGCTTCCTGCTCTCCAGCGCGATTATCCGCGAGCAGGGCGGCTGGATTCACCATCTGCTGACTGAGGATATCGAGTTCACCGTAGACAACGTTTTAAAGGGCGAGACCATCGGCTACTGCGAAACGGCTGTGCTCTACGACGAGCAGCCCGAGGATTTCGCGCAATCCTGGCATCAGCGCATGCGGTGGTGCAAGGGGTTCTACCAGATCATTCGCAAATACGGCAAGCGTCTCATCTGCGGCATCTTCCGCAAAGACGCCAACAATTTTGCCTGCTATGATATGACGATGACCGTCATGCCGGCGACATTTGTCTCGCTGCTTTCCATGGTTGTCAACGCGGTTTTCCTGTGCGCAGCAGCGTTCGGTTCGCGCATCAACCCCATTTTGATCCGGCTGACCAGCCAATCGCTGATCATGTCTTTGTTCAACTACTACATGACGCTGTTTGTCGTGGGCGTGCTCACAACCATCACCGAGTGGAAGGCCATCAAATGCCCTGCGTATAAGAAGATTCTCTATATGTTTACCTTCCCTCTCTTCCTCTTCACCTATATTCCCATCTCTC
>JAHZHM010000037.1 GCA_019420265.1 Clostridiales bacterium | reverse complement strand
GAGTTTGCCCAAAAGCACGGCCTCTCGGTTACCTTCCATACCGGCCTTTGTTCGCTGGTGCTGCCCTCGGATGAGGATATGGAGGGCTCCAGCGCGCGCTATATCGGGGAAGTTGCTGAAAAATTCCCGGATGTGAATTTTGTCATCGCACATATGGACGACCCCCGCTTTACGGAATGCATCCGCATCGTCTCCCAGCGGGAAAACCTGTTTACGGATTTCTCCGGCGCCTACGAGACGGGCACCAAAGAGGGCGGCGACGTCGCCGGAGCGATTGCGACTTTCGCCGCGGCCATCCACTCCCAGCCGGGCATGGCGCGCAAAATCCTCTACGGGACGGATTTCTGCCCGCCCATCAACCTGGCGCAGCTGGAGGAATACGACAGGAGCATCGACGAGATTTTCCCGGAAAAGGATTTCGACGACATTTACTATAAAAACTGCCTGCGGGCCTTCCCGCGGCTGAAAAAATTTCTCAAGGAAAGTGATTTGCTATGAAACAGTTTCTCAAATCGTTCACGCCCTACCAAATCGGCTATCTGGTCGTCGTCTTTTTGCTGACGGCGCTGTTTATCCTCTTTATGCCAGACCTCATGCTGGATGACATGAGCAATACGCTGGTGGTCGTCTGCTCTGTCGTCGCGACGCTGGCCAACCCGCTCTGCGAGCTGCTCATCTCCAAGCAGAGCAAGTGGAACTTCATGGTGGATATCTTCTTCATCGAGCTTCCCGAGCTGGTCATCTGCCTGGCCATGGGCTGGTATACCATTGCCATCGTCACCATGCTTTTCTGGATTCCCATCGATATTTTCAGCTTCCGGCAATGGACGCGCCACCCGGATGCGCAGGAGGAAGAGCTGACCGTCGTCAAGCGGCTTTCCTGGAAGCAGGGGGTGCTGGCGGTTTTGGCGATTCTGGCCTTCGGGTTTGGCGTGGGCTATCTGATTTCCATGCTGCCCGGCGCGGCGGATTCGTATTTGGATGCGCTTTCCGCGGCTTTCGGCATGGCCAACGGCATTTTGCTGTTGCTGCGCTACAGCGAGCAGTGGTATGCATGGTTTATCACGCTGGTGCTCTACGCAGTGTTATACATCTCTTCCGGGACGTATATCATGCTCATCACCGTGGCGGCCATGCTGGTCAACACCTGCTACGGGTTTGCCAAGTGGCTGGCCTACACCAGGGCGCACGCCGGGCAGGAAGGGCAGAAAGTCAAGGGTTAAGGTCAAGGGCTAATGGTAGACATGGGGGCAGAGCCCCCATACCCCCTCACTTGGGATAAAAATGGGGTAGTGCGGGAAGAAAAACTGTGCGGTGGGGACATTATGGATAGAAAGCAGGCTCGGCAAACAGGAAATGTGTGAGTATGTGCCTCCTGGCAAAATGACCGTCAGCATCGCGTGCAGAAATAACAAGTTCCACTGCCCCATCATTCGAGTGTTGTCCTCTGCAGGAGCGCGTGCAACGCTGGCAGATTTGACATTCCTATCATTCGAGTATAGTAAGCCCCTCTTATGAAAAAATAAAAAAGCTGATGCAATTCTTTATGATGCATCAGCTTTTTATTTTTAAAGAAGGGGTATGGGGGCCCTGCCCCCATGTTAAAGATTAGCCCTTGACCTTCTGCCCCCACGACTAAGAAAAGCCCTTGACCTTCTGCATTTCCGCAAAAGAGGAGCCGGACCTTTTTCTCATCCAGCGTTTTGTATTTAGGATTGCTCTCTCTGACTATAGAGAATATCGTAAAAATAGGATTTGAAAGCCTCCATCCCCATCTGGATATACTGGTCGTAAAGCTCCTGACAGATATGGTCGGCAGGATAGTTGATTTGGTCTTTGCCATCGTGGATAGCAGTCCAAACGGTCTGCGCGGCCTCTTCCGGGCCGGGAAATGCCTCATGCCCGTTTTTCAGATACTCATGTTGACGCTGTGCGGCTTGTTCGTATCCCACTCTGTCGTTCACCGGGGTTTGGAAATTCGTCTTGGTTGCGCCGGGAATGATGGCTTTTACTGCGATGCCAAAAGGTTTTAACTCATAGTAGAGCGATTCCAGCATCCCCTGCTGGGCGCGCTTGGCGGCGCCGTATGCTCCGTCTCTTGGCAGGGCGATAATCCCGGCCAGGGAAGTGGTCGTCAGAATAGCGCCGGCTTTTCTTGCCTTAAAGTGCGGGATAAATTGTTGGGTAACAAGCATGGTGCCAATTACATCTGCATCAAAAACTTCCCGGATTGCTTCTTCCGAAAGCCGCTCAAATGGCGCCATGATGCCGTAGCCCGCGTTGTTAAACAGCACGTCTACATCGTATTCTTCCAGAGCTTTGGCGCAGGTATCGCGAATCTGGTTAGGGTTTGTCAAATCCAGCGGAAGAATGGAGATATTCTCCATCTCTCTAAGTTCACCCGCCCGCTGCAAATTTCTCATGGTGGCAATCACATGCCATCCCTTTTGCGCAAAAAGCTTTGCGGTTTCTTTTCCAATTCCAGAGGAAGCCCCTGTGATAAATATTGTTGGCATAGTATTCTTCCTTTCTATATTTGAATTGCAAGAGTGCAGAAACACCCGAACTCCTGCGGAGGGCAATACCCGAATGACGGGGATGTGGAGCCTGTCAGTCCTGCACGCGCCGCCGGCAGCCAATTATTTGCCAGAAAGCACATGCTCTCACAGTCTCTGCCCACCGAGCCTGCTTTCTATTCATCATGTGCCCACCGCACGCGCTTTCTGTTCGCACTATCCCATTATCATGTCCCAGTGAAGGGTATGGGCTGTGCCGCACCCGATTGGCGGAACAGAGAAATCTGCCAACCCCGCACGCTCCTGCGGAGGGCATACCGCACCCGACTGGTTGAACAGTGGAGCCTATCAGTTCTATATGCGCCGCCGACAGCCAATTTGCCAGAGAGCACATGCTCTCACAGTCTCTGCCCACCGGGTCTGCTTTTTATCCATAATGTGCCCACCGCACGCGCTTTCTTCCCACACTACCCCCTTTATTTTCCCAAGTGAGGGGGTATGGGGGCTTTGCCCCCATGTTTACCCATAGCCCTTGATCTTAAGAGAGCGAGCTTTGCCCCATGTTCCCCCCGGCCCTTGGCCTTCCGCCTTCCCCCCTACTTCCGAGCAGGCGGCGCCCAGCTCTCCAGCTTTTCTGCCACGTCTTTTAAGTAGTCCACAATGCCAAGATGCTGCGGGCAGGCGCGCTCGCATTGCCTGCAGCCAATGCAGTCGCTGGCCTTGCCGTGGGTCTGGGCGAGGTTGTTGTAGTAAACACCCTGGCTGGAAAAGCCGCCGGTGTTGCGCGCGGCGCTGTTGTAAACCGCGAAATACTGCGGAATGGCGATGTTTTTCGGGCAGCCGTGCGTGCAGTATTCGCAGCCTGTGCAGGGAATTTTCGTGTTGGCGTTGATGATTTCCGTCGCCTTTGCGACCACCGCCTCTTCCTCCTGGCTCAGCGGGACAAAGGGCGAAAACGCCGCCGTGTTGTCCAAAACCTGGTCCATGGCGTTCATGCCCGTCAGCACGCAGAACACGCCCCTCTGGCTGGCGGCATAGCGCAGGGCCCAGCTGGCCGGCGAGGCCGCGGCGTTATGCTCCTTCAGGCAGGCCAGCGCCGCATCCGGCAGATTGACCAGCGTGCCCCCCTTGCAGGGCTCCATGACGCTCACCGGCTTGCCAAAACGGTTTGCGATTTCCAGGCAGCGGCGCGCCTGCACATTGGGCTGCTCCCAATCCACATAGTTGATTTGCAGCTGCACAAAATCCAGCCCATCGCCGTATTTTTGCAAAATCTCCTCCAAAAGTTCGGGCGTATCGTGGAACGACATGCCCACATTGCGGATTTTCCCCTCCGCCTTTTTGCGCTGCACAAACCCAAAGGCATCGTGCTTGCGGCATTTGGCATACACATTGCTGCCCATATTATGCAGCAGGTAGAAATCGAAATAGTCTACGCCGCAATGCTCCAGCTGCTCCTGAAAAATCGCCTCCATATCCGCCGCATCCTTAAAATCCCGCAGCGGCAGCTTGGTCGCCAGCTGAAAGGCGCTTCTGGGGTGCCGCCGCACCAGCGCCTCCCGCACGGCCTCTTCGCCGTGATAGCCGTGGTAGGTGTAGGCGGTATCGAAATAGGTAAAGCCCTTTTGCAAAAACGTATCGAAAAGCTGCTCGATGAGCGGAAAGTTGAAGGAGGTCGCATCCTCCCCGTCCAGCAGCGGCAGACGCATACACCCAAAGCCCAGCGTTTTCTCTTCAAAAATACTCATGTTTCATCCTCCTGGTTTGCTTGATGAGCATAGTATAATATCTGGAGTTGACTTCAAGTCAAGAACTTTTTTTCAAAATGCGCAAAAAATGCACAAATCAAATAAGACTTGACTTGGAGCGCGCTCTAAGTGATAATTTGAGTAAAGAGAAATTCATTTGGTGCGGAGGAAAAAGATGACGATTGCACAGGTGAGCAAACAATACGGCGTACCCGCGGATACGCTGCGCTATTATGAGAGAATCGGGCTGCTGCCAAACATCGGGCGCACAGAGGGCGGCATCCGGGATTATTCGGAAAAGGACTGCAAGTGGGTTTCCTATATCAAGTGTATGCGGGATGCGGGCGTTTCTATCGAGGTGCTGCGGGAATATGTCCGGCTATTTGGCATGGGCGCCAGCACGATTGCCCAGCGCAAGGCACTGCTTTTAAAGCAGCGCGAGCAGATTGTCGCGCGCATCGAAGAGCTGAACGGCGCATTGGAGCGCCTGGACTGGAAGCTGGATGGCTATGAAGAGCGGATGCTCAAGTGCGAGGAGGGCCTGGCAGACTGAGGTTATGAGATTCGGCCTTTTAAGGTCAAGGGCTTTTCTTAAACATGGGGGCAGAGCCCCCATACCCCCTATGAAAAAACAAAATGGGGGGAGCATGTGCCTTCTGGCAGGATGGTTGCCGGCGGCGCGTGCGGGGCTGACAGGTTTTTCTGTTCCGCCAATCGGGTGCGGCAGAGCCCCCATACCCCCATTACTGGGATATGAGAATGGGATAGTGCGGGAAGAAAAGTTGTGCGGTGGGCACATTATGGGAGAGCATTTGCTCTCTGACAGGTTGAATGTCAACATCGTGTGCGGGGCTGACAGGCTTTGCTGTCCTGCCAATCGGGTGCGCCCTCCGCAGGAGAGAGCATGTGCTCTCTGGCAAAGCGATTGCCAGCGGCGCGTGCGAAATTGGCAGGCTCCACTGCTCTCTCATTCGGGTTTATTTGTTTTCGGATGGTGCCATACTGTCCAGCGCATAATTGCAGCACTGAATGACCAGCGAGTTAAAGGAAATATCGTTATCCTGCGCAATCTGGCAGAGGCGCTCACAAAGCGCTTCCGGAAGGCGCACAGTGCGCGGCACGTTGGCACGACATTTCCCCTTGTCAATCTCGAACATCCTTTTTCCTCCTTTTTGGCAAATCTATCTTTATCGAAGATTTTTCGTATATCGTTATTATATATCCTAAAAATCGTCAAAAAGAAAAATGACGGCAGAATGACGGCGCGTTATTTAAAAAATAAAAAGAGCTGGTACATCATACAAAGATTGTACCAGCTCTTTTGTTGTTTTCATATAAGAAGGGCTCTGCCGCACCCGAATGGCGAAACAGAAAAAACTGTCAGCCCCACACGCGCCGCCGGCAGCCACTCTGCCAGCAGGCACATGCTCCCCCATTTTGTCCTTTCATAGGGGGTATGGGGGCTTTGCCCCCATGATTAAGACCAGCCCTTGACCTTAAGAGGGCGAGCTCTGCCCCCATCTTCACCCCGACCCTTGATTGACCTTCCGCCCCCTACTCCCCCTGCATCAAATCGGCTAGAGTGATGGAATCGAAATAGCCGTGCGCCATCCTGTGAAACTCGCGCCACATGCCAATCGTGCGGCAGTCCTGCTGCCTGGGGCAGCGCTCGGCGCCCGGGGCGAGACAGGCCACCGGCGCAAACTCGCCCTCGGTCAGCCGCAGAATATCGCCCACGCGGCAGTCCTCTGGCGGCATGCCCAGCCGGTATCCCCCTTTTTTGCCGGATAACCCCTCCAGATAGCCCGCTTTGGTCAGCGCGGGCAGAATCTGCTCCAGGTATTTGAGGGAAATGCCCTGCCGTGCCGCGACCTCTTTGCTGGGCACATACCCCTCCCCCTGGTTTTCGGCCAGGTCGATTAAAAACCGCAGAGCATAGCGCCCGCGCGTGGAAATCATCATGCGCCGCTCCCCCTACTGCTCAAAAAGCGGCGTGGAGAGATAGCGGTCGCCAGTATCCGGCAGCAGGACGACGATGGTCTTGCCGCGGTTTTCCGCCCGCTTTGCCAGAGCGATGGCCGCCGCTGCCGCCGCGCCCGAGGAGATGCCCACCAGCACACCCTCGCTTTTGCCAATCAGCCGGGCGGCCTCGTAGGCCTGGTCTGTGGTAATCTGTAGAATTTCGTCGTAAACGGCGGTGTTGAGCGTTTTGGGGATGAAGCCGGCGCCAATGCCCTGCAGTTTATGCGGACCGGCCGCGCCGCCCGAGAGCACGGGGGAATCCGCCGGCTCCACAGCCACGATTTTCACTTCCGGCTTTTTGCTCTTCAGATACTCGCCCACGCCGGTAATCGTGCCGCCCGTGCCCACGCCGGCCACGAAAAGGTCTACGCCGCCATCCGTATCCGCCCAGATTTCCGGGCCGGTGGTTTTGCGGTGCGCATCCGGGTTGGCGGGGTTGGTAAACTGGCCGGGGATGAAGCTATGGGGGATTTGCGCGGCCAGTTCCTCGGCCTTGGCAATGGCGCCGTTCATGCCCTTGGCGCCCTCGCTCAGCACCAGCTCCGCGCCGTAGGCGGTCATGAGCTGGCGCCGCTCGACGGACATGCTGTCCGGCATGACGATAATCGTCCGATAGCCCTTGGCCGCGGCCACAGCCGCCAGGCCGATGCCCGTATTGCCCGAGGTTGGCTCGATGATGACGCTGCCCTCCCTCAGCGCGCCGCTCTGCTCGGCCTGCTCGATCATCTCGGCCGCCACGCGGTCTTTGACAGAGCCCGCCGGGTTGAGATACTCCAGTTTGGCCACGAGTTTCGCCTCGAGGCCCAATTTCTTTTCCAGGTTTACCAGTTCCAGCAGCGGCGTTTTGCCGATGAGCTGCCGGGCGGATGTGTAGATGTTTGCCATAAGAATCTCCTTTCGGTGTTTTGGGTTAAGGGATGAGAAGGTCAAGGGCTATGGGTAAACATGGGGGCGGAGCCCCCATACCCCCTTTACTATGAGGATGGGATAGTGCGGAAAGAAAGCGCGTGCGGTGGGCACATCATGGATAGAAAGCAGGCTCGGCGAGCAGAGATTGTGCGAGCATTTGCTCTCTGGTAAATTGGCTGCCAGCGGCGCGTGCAGCTCTGACAGATTGCACATTCCTTTCATTCGGGTAATGCCATTCGCAGGAGTTCGGGTGCGGACGGCCAAGGGCTGGTCTGAATCATGGGGCCAAGCCCCATACCCCCCTACTATATTATAGTAAGGGATAGTGTAGAAAGGAAGTATGCGCGGAGGGCATACCCGAATGACAGGGCGGTGGAGCCTGCCAACCCCGCACGCGATGCTGGCAGCCAATTTGCCAGAAAGCGCATGCTCTCTCATGATATGCCCCACCGCACGCGGCGTTGGCAATTCGCTTGCAAATCAGCACATGCTCACACAGGCTCTGCTAACCGCTTCTGCGAAGGGCGGCACCCGAATGGCGAGAATGGGGAAATTGTCAGTTCCGCACGCGATGCTGACAGTCAGTTTGCCAGCAGGCACATGCTCTCTGATGATGTGTCCACCGCATGCACCAGCTCTGTATGCCATGCGCAGCCTCTCCTGCGGAGCGCGCGCCCGATTGGCGGAACAGCGAAGGCTGTCAGCTCCGCACGCGACGTTGGCAGCTAGCTTTCCAGAGAGTAAATGCTCCCCCATTCCGTGCCTACCCCGCGCGCTTTCTTTCCGCACTGCCCCATTTTCATCTCAAGTGAGAGGGGATAGGGGCCGTGCCACACCCGAATGGCAGAACAGAAAACCCTGTTCGTTTTGCACACGATGTTGCTAGCCAGCTTGTCAGCGGGCGCATGCTCCCCCATTTTGTTTTTTCATGGGGGTATGGGGGCTTTGCCCCCATGTTAGCCCAGGCCCTTGCCCTTAAGAGAGCGCGCTTTGCCCCCTTGCTAAAGACTGGCCCTTGACCTTAAGAGGGCGAACTCTGCCCCCATGTTCAAGAAAGCCCCTCCCCTACTGCACTGCGTCGAAGCCGCGCTGCAGATCGGCAAGGATGTCGTCGATGTGCTCGGTGCCGATGGAAAGGCGGATGGTGCCCGGGCGGATATCCTGCTCGGCCAGCTCCTGCTGGGTCAGCTGGCTGTGGGTCGTGGTGGCCGGGTGGATGACCAGGCTCTTGACATCTGCCACGTTTGCCAGCAGCGAGAAAATCTTCAGATTGTCGATAAACCGGAACGCCTGCTCCTGGCCGCCCTTGATTTCAAACGTGAAAATCGAAGCGCCGCCGTTCGGGAAATACCGCTCATAGAGCGCGTGGTCGGGGTGCTCGGGCAGGGCCGGGTGGTTGACGCGCTCCACCAGCGGGTGCTTTGCCAAAAATTCCAGCACCTTTTTGGTGTTCTCTGCGTGCCGTTCCAGCCGCAGAGAGAGCGTCTCGATGCCTTGCAGCAGCAAAAACGCCGCAAAGGGCGAGAGCGTCGCGCCGGTATCCCGCAGCAGAATCGCCCGGATATAGGTGACAAACGCCGCAGCGCCGGCCGCCTGCGTGAAGGAGACGCCGTGGTAGCTGGGGTTTGGTGCGGAAATGGCCGGGTAGTTGCCGGATGCCGCCCAATCGAACTTGCCGCTATCCACGATGATGCCGCCCAGCGTTGTGCCGTGGCCGCCCAGGAACTTGGTCGCCGAATGCACGACGATATCCGCCCCATGCTCGATGGGCCGCAGCAGATAGGGCGTGCCAAAGGTGTTATCCACGACCAGGGGCAGGCCGTGGGCGTGCGCCAGCTCGGCCAGCGCGTCGATATCCGGGATATCGCTGTTGGGGTTGCCCAGCGTCTCGATATAGAGGGCGCGGGTATTCGGCTGGATAGCCGCCTCAACTTCCTCCAGATTATGGATATTCACAAAACTCGCCGTAATGCCAAAGCCGGGCAGGGTATGCGCCAGCAGGTTGTAGCTGCCGCCGTAGATGGTCTTTTGGGCGACGATGTGCCCGCCGTTTTGCGCCAGGGCCTGAAGGGTGTAGGAGATGGCGGCGGCGCCCGAGGCCAGCGCCAATGCGGCCACGCCCCCTTCCAGCGCCGCGACCCGCTTTTCCAGGACGTCCTGGGTGGAGTTGGTCAGGCGGCCGTAGATGTTGCCCGCGTCCGTCAGGTTAAACCGGGCGGCGGCGTGCGCGCAGTCGTGGAAGACGTAGGAGGTGGTGGCGTAGATGGGGACGGCTCTGGCGTCTGTGGCGGCATCCGGCGTCTCCTGGCCAACGTGCAGCTGCAAAGTTTCAAATTTGTATTCACTCATGTTATCGTTTCCTTTCTGATTGGGAGAGTTTTGGGTGGACATGGGGGGGAGGGCTTGCTCTCTTAAGGTCAAGGGCCAATGGTAAACATGGGGGCAAAGCCCCCATACCCCCTTTACTATGGGAATGGGGTAGTGTGGGAAGAAAGCGCGCGGGGTAGGCACGGAATGGGAGAGCATTTGCTCTCTGACAGGTTGAATGTCAACATCGTGTGCGGGGCTGACAGACTCCGCTGTCCTGCCAATCGGGTGTGCCCTGCGCAGGAGAGAGCATGTGCTTTTTGGCAAATTGGCTGCCGGCGTCGCGTGCGAAACTGACAGGCTCCACAATCCTGCCATTCGGGTGTGCCCTCCGCAGGAGGACGGAGCTGGTATGTGCGGCGGGCACATCATGGGAGAGCATGCGCTCTCTGGCAAGCTGATTG
>JAHZHM010000036.1 GCA_019420265.1 Clostridiales bacterium | reverse complement strand
GGATTTTCTGCCGGATGGCGTTTCGGCGGAAGAGCTTGGCCTCATCTCTGTCTGCTTCATCTCACAGGCGCTGGCCGGAGATGAGATTTCGGTATATCGCCAGGCACAGGCGGGGGAATTGCTTTTCCGGGGCACGCATGAGCGGGGCACATGCTTTGAGGCGCGGATTGCTCTGAAATAGGAAAAAGGCCCGCAGAATGCTGCAGGCCCAGAGCAGGTTTTGCGGATGCTAAAGCTATGTCTCCAACAGTGTGATTTTGCGCCCGTCTACAGACAGCACGCCCTCGCGCTTGAGCCGGCTCATTTCCCGCGTCATCGCACTGCGATCCGCGCAGATATAATCGGCCAAAGCGCTCATGGAAAAGGGAAGGCGAAAGCTGGCACCGCCCTGCTGACGGGCACAGAGCGAAAAATAGTGCAGCAGTTTTTCCCGAATCGAGCGGCAGCTCAAAATTTCAACCCGCTGGCTTAGGAGCAGCGCCTTCTGGGAGAGCAGCATCAGCATATTCTGCACGAGAATGCTGTGATGCGGGCAGGCTTTGGGGCAGCGCTTGACGATGTGCTCATAATCGATATAGAGCACTTGGCAGCTTTGGATACATACGACACAGATATTCTCCTGTTCGGCCCCGGAAAAGGCGAGCGTTTCCCCAAAAATGCTGCCCTCTTCCAGCTGCTCGAGCACGGTTTTGCCGCCATCTGCATCCAGGCGCAGAATATCCGCGCGGCCGCTTTGCAAAATGCCGACGCTGCGATTTTGATCGTCGAAAGTGCGGATGAGCGCGCCCGAAGAATAGGATTGCTCATATGTCTCAAAACAGTGCAGCATAGCGGCATATTCGGCCTCAGAAATGCCGGCAAATAAAGTTGATCTAGGAATCGACATAAAAATACTCCAATGATGTTGCAAGTGCAACAGAATTTTCCATAAAAATATGGTATCTTAAATACAAAGAAAAGTAAAGAGAGGGTCTCTTGAAATATTATTGGAGGGATTGGACATGATAGATATTACTGTAACAGGCGGAACGCTGGAGCAGCAGGAAATTGACGCATATGTGCAGCATGTGCAGGAGAAAATCCCGGGGCATGCGCTCAAAACGCTGAATATCGCTGTGGATGACGAGGAAGTGGAACTGCGCTATACTTACGAGCATAAGCCAATCGAGCGCATCCGCAGAATTACCGGATACCTGGTTGGCACGATGGACCGCTGGAACGATGCCAAAACGGCAGAGGAGCGGGATAGAGTTCGGCACAGCCTTTAAAGAAATCATAGAAAAAGGAGAGACAAAAATGAAAAAATATGTTTGCACCATTTGCGGTTATGTCTACGACGAGGCAAAGGGCGATCCGGATAACGGGATTGCGCCGGGCACCAAATGGGAAGATGTCGCAGAAGATTTTGTTTGCCCGCTGTGCGGCGCAGATAAGGACGTTTTCGAGGAAGAATAAAGAATAAAAAAAGGAGCAGCCGCTCCTTTTTTTGCGAGAAAGGAAACCAGATATGGCAGCGATAAAAATAACCGAAAATCTCTATTCCGTCGGCATTTTGAACCCGAACATGCGCATTTTCGATGTCGTCATGCGCACGGAATATGGGACAACTTATAACTCCTATCTCTTGCGGGGAGAGCAGAAAACGGCGCTGATTGAAACGTGCCACAAGACGTATTTTGAGCAGTATCTGAAAAATATCCGCGAAGTTGTGGATACGGAGGAGATCGACTATATCATCCTCAACCACTGCGAGCCGGATCACAGCGGCGCATTGGCCGAACTGTTAAGCCTTTGCCCGAGGGCGGAGATTCTCGTCAGCCGCGCAGGCGCGATCTATTTGAAGAATATCACCAACCGGGAGGACCTTAAAATCCGCTTTGTCAA
>JAHZHM010000035.1 GCA_019420265.1 Clostridiales bacterium | reverse complement strand
CGTTTCCGAACGCCGCAACCGGGCAGCTGCTCGTCGAGGCATAGATCTCATATCCCACTGGCGCCTTGGAGACATAGTTCATATGGCTCATCCAGCAGATGGCAGATTGCGGAAGCCCGGATAAAATGGGGTTGTCCACCTGATAGGAAATCTCTGTCTTGCCGTATTCGCCCTGGGGCGCCCGGGAAACTTCGCCGCCGTATAGATATGCAAAAAGCTGCGCGCCGTAGCAGATGCCCAGAACCGGGATACCCGCCTCAAAAACGCGTTTATCACACTTTGGCGCATCTTCTGCAAAAACATTTTTTGGCCCGCCCGTCAGGATAATGCCGATAGGATCATAGCTCATAATGCGCTCAAAGCTCGCGTGATACGGGAGCAGCTCGCAATAGACGTTCAGCTCGCGCACGCGCCGGGCAATCAGCTGGTTATACTGGCCGCCAAAGTCCAAAACAATTACAGTTTCTCTCATGTTGCCTCCGGTAGAAGTTTTTCAATATGTTAGAGTGCTTGCACTCTTCTATACCCCTGCTCATCGATCTCCACATCGTGGAATCCGATCGCCTTCAACTCCTCCAGCACTTCCTCTTTGTTCTCCAGAAGCATGGGAACCTGCTCGCGTGCCACTTCGATGCGGGCATTTTTCTCCTGCACCCGCACGCGCACCATCTCATATCCGAGCGATCGGAGGTAGTTTTCCGCCGCGCGGATCCAGCGAAGTTTTTTAATCGTAATTGGCTCTCCAATGGCAATACGCGTCGCAAGGCAGGCATTTTCCGGCTGAATAAAATCGTTCATGCCCCGGAATTTGAGCAAATCGCGCACCTGGCTTCTGGTGATGCCGCAAAGCCGCAGCGGGCAGACGATGCCCAGCTCGGCCAGCGCCTTGCCGCCCGGGCTGTTGCACAGCTTTTCATACTGCACGCCCTCTTCCTTCATCAGGCTGCCATCCAGCAGAACTTTCAGATTCGCCTGCTCTGCCGCGTTTTTGACGACAGACAGCACATTTTTCTTGCAGTAGTAGCAGCGCTCCTCCGTATTCGCCAAAACCTTTTGATCCATGAGCAGCCCTGTCTTTGGAGTCAGATGGCGAATGCCCAGCCGCTTGCAGAGCTCGCTGGAAAGCTCCATCTCCTCGCCCGTGAAAAATTCCGTATCCGCAGTAATCGCGATAACGTTGTTTGCCCCCAGCGCATCCACCGCTGCAATCGCCACAAGCGAGCTATCCGCACCGCCCGAAAGGCAAACGCCAACTCTATCATATTGCCGAATGATATTTAAAATCTCTTCGTATTTCTCCTGCATCATGACCTCCTGTATCACTCAAGAGTGTACTGTCTTTATTGTACCAGTTTGTGCATCGTTAAGCAATTACATTTTACCTAGATTTGACCTTGTGTTTACAATTAAGTCATCTGCTGCGGCTGGGTCGTTTGCTCAAAATACGCGCCCTGGCGCAGCGCTCTTTTTATTATATTTCCGTCTGCCCCATCCTATATCCTACTTTTCCAGCAATCAAAAAGGCGCAGAGCCCAGCTCCGCGCCTTCGCGTTTTTTACTTCTTACTTCTCCTCTTCCTGCTTCGGCCTGTTTTCCGCTTTGAAAACAAACTCATCGCCCGAAAGTTCCATGCGGACATCGTCTCCCAGGCGGACGTTGCCCTCCAAAATCTCTTCCGAGAGCTTATCTTCCACCGTCTGCTGCATGAGTCTGCGCAGCGGCCGGGCGCCATATTCCGCGTCAAAGCCCATCTTAGCCAGCTTCGCCACCACTTCATCCGTATAAGAGAGGTGGATATTGCGCTCGGTCAGCCGCTGAGCGATGGATTTGAGCATGAGCGCCGCGATCTTGAGCGTATCCTCTTCATCCAGGTTGTGGAACACGATGATATCGTCGATACGGTTCAAAAACTCCGGCCGGAAGGAGCGCTTGAGCTCTTCCATCATGTGCTCCTTCATGTGCTCGTAGCCCGAAGGATCTTCCTCCGCCTGGCCAAACCCAATTTTGCTCTTGGCCCCAATTCTGCTGGCGCCAATATTGCTCGTCATGATGATGACGGTGTTCTTAAAGTCCACGGTTCTGCCTCTGGAATCCGTCAGCCGCCCATCCTCCAAAATCTGGAGCAGGATGTTGAACACATCCGGGTGCGCCTTCTCGATCTCGTCGAACAGCACCACGCTGTAGGGCTTTCTGCGGACTTTCTCAGTCAGCTGCCCGCCATCGTCAAAGCCGACGTATCCCGGAGGCGAGCCGATGAGCTTGGAGACGGTATGCCGCTCCATGTATTCGGACATATCCAGACGGATAATCGCGTTTTCATCGCCAAACATGGCCGCCGCCAGCGCCTTGGAAAGTTCGGTTTTGCCCACGCCCGTCGGCCCCAGGAAGATGAAGGAGCCCACCGGCCGGTGCGGGTCCTTCAGCCCGGCGCGCGCCCGGCGAATCGCCCTGGAAACCGCCCGGACTGCCTCGTCCTGGCCGATGACTCTCTCATGCAAAATCTCTTCCAGGTGCAGCAGCTTCTGCGATTCATCCTCGGTCAGCTTGGTCACGGGGACATGCGTCCAGGCCGCGACGATGCCGGCAATATCCTCTTCCGTCACTTCCGCCTTAGAAACACCGCGCTCCTTCTCCCAGGAGTTTTTGGTATTCTCAATCTCGGCCGCCAGCGCCTTTTCCCGATCCCGCAGTTCGGCCGCCTTCTCAAACTCCTGATGATCGATGGCCTGCTCTTTTTCGCCCTTGAGCTCCTCCAGCTGCTTTTCCTTCTCTCTCAGATCCGGCGGTGCGACGAACATGGCAATGCGGACTTTGGAAGCCGCCTCGTCCATCAGGTCGATCGCCTTATCCGGCAGGAACCGATCCATAATGTAGCGGCTGGAGAGGTCTACTGCTGCCTGAAGTGCGCCATCCGTGATCTTCACCTTGTGGTGCGCCTCATATTTATCCCGCAGCCCTTTTAAGATTTCCAGCGTCTCCTCCCGGGAAGGCTCGCCCACGTTGACCGGCTGGAAACGGCGCTCCAATGCCGCATCCTTCTCAATATATTTGCGGTATTCTTCCAGCGTTGTCGCGCCGATCAGCTGAAGCTCGCCCCGGGCCAGCATAGGTTTTAGCATGTTGGCCGCGTCGATAGAGCCTTCTGCCGCGCCTGCGCCCACGATGGTATGCAGTTCGTCGATAAACAGAATGACATTCCCATCGCTCATCAGCTCCTTCAGGGCATTTTTAAACCGCTCCTCAAACTCGCCGCGGTATTTCGCCCCGGCGACCATGCCCGCCAGATCCAGCGAAACCACGCGCTTCTCCCGCAGAAGCTCCGGGATATTGCCCTCTGCGATGCGCTGTGCAAGCCCCTCTGCAATGGCAGATTTGCCCACGCCCGGCTCGCCGATGAGCACCGGGTTGTTCTTGGTGCGCCGAATGAGAATCTGGATGATCCGCTCGATCTCCTGCTTTCTGCCGATGACGGGATCCAGCTCTCCATTTTTGGCTGCAGCCGTCAAATCCCGCCCGAATTTATCCAGGCTGGGCGTATCCCCCGCTGCCTCTCCGCCGGTGGCACCGCCGGCGGCAGCAGCGCCGCTGCCGCCCTGTTCTGCCAGGCCGATAATGCCCTGCTGAATTTTCTGGTAATCCACTCCCATCTCAGAGAGCAGCCGGTTTGCGATGCACTCCCGCTCCCGCAGCAGCGCATAGAGCATATGCTCTGTTCCGATATAATTCAGGCCAAGCTGCCGGGCGACTGTCTTGGAGACTTCCAAAATCTTCTTGACCCGCGGTGTATAGCCAAAGTTTTCGTTTAAGACGTAATCCCCCTTGCCCACAGCCTGCACGATCATCTCCTTGAGCGCCGGGCCGGTCATGCCCTGCTCTTTTAAAAGCGCAGCCGAAGGGCCGTTTTCCTCTAAAATGCCCAAAATTAAGTGCTCTGTTCCAACATAGTTATGGCCCAGCTCTTTGGCAAACTCCGCCGCATAGGCCAGCGCCGTTTTCGCGCCTTGTGTAAATCTCGCAAAGTAGTCCATATAATCACCTCATTATGAAATGGTATTTTGTATCATCTGAGCCCGGCGGACATCCCGCTCCTCGGCCGTCGAGCCCTGTTCGGTGCCCAGCATCCCCGGCATGATATCCATCATCAGGTTGCCCAGCACAGCCGGCGAACAGCAGGAGATCATCCCCATGCCGACGCCCAACAGCAGGAAGGAGAGGCAGCTCATGGCCTCCTGCGTGTTCATCTTGGCCGCATATTTGAGCAGCCCATAGGAGCGCATCACGCTGTCCTTCAGCCAAAGCCCGTTCTCCCGGGCCAGCCGCTCCCGCGCCTCCCGCTCTTTTTTCAAGATCTCCCGGACCACCGCCACCAGGTTTTTCGCAATATCCTCTTCTGCGATGCCCAGCGTCGTCTGGTTGGAAATCTGATACATATCCGCTTTGGATTCCGTTCCCTCGCCATACATGCCTCTGGCCGTCGCGCCGAACTGCCCCAGCGAGGAGAGAATGCCGGGAAGCGCGCCTGTAATCGCCAACCCTTTTAAGTGCATCATCACGCCAATGCGCAGCCCGGTTCCAAGGTTGGTTGGGCAGGCGGTGAGATAGCCCAGCTCCTCGTCAAAAGCGTAGTGCGCCTTTTCTCCCAGCATGCGTTCCAGCTCCTGGCAGCCCTTGAGCGCCGCATCCACCTGAAAGCCGCTCTTGATGCATTGCAGGCGGTAGTGATCCTCCTCCATCATCATGATGCCCACCGTCTGATCCGGCGAGAGGAGCACTGCCCCATCCGGGCTTTTTGCCAAATCCCGGCTGATCAAGTGCTGCTCCACCATGCGCGTCCGCTCCAGCTGGGAAAGCGTTTTCATCTCCGTCAGAGCAAAATCCATACCCGGCCGCAGAAAAATTTCTTTGACAGGCGCCTGAATCTCCGCCGCCCGCTCTGTTCCCGCAATTCTATGGGGAAAGGGAACGCCTGCAAGGTTTCTCGCCAGCCGCACCCTCGTGGAGGCGACAATGTCGTTTTCCGGCCCTTCGTCTTTTAGCCACATCGCCATACTGCTATTTCCCCTCTCCTTCGATCTTCATCGCCTTCATCTCATCCCGAAGCTCCGCGGCCTTTTCAAAATTCTCCTCCGCAATCGCCTTGGAAAGCTGCTCTTTTAATTCATAGTAGTGCTTGCGTTTTTCCGCCTCTTCCTTGCTCGCCGCCGGCTTTTCCCCAATGTGCTGAACGCTGCCATGCGCCCCTTTTAAAACGGGGATGACGGCATCCCGGAAAGTATCGTAGCAATCCGGGCATCCGAACAGCCCGCTCTGCTGAAAATCCCGGAAGCTGGTGCCGCAGTTTTTGCAGACGGCTCCTTGCCCGGAATGCACGGGAAGCTGCATGAAATCATCGAAAAAGCTCTTAAAGAAATCCCCCGTCGAAAACAGGTTCATGTTCAGCTCCGGGTGATGTTTCGCGCATTCCGCGCAAAGATGCACCTCGCTCTTCGCCCCATTGATATATTGCACTGAGTGCACAGTTGCCTGGTTTTTTCCACATTCATTGCAAAGCATAATGTTAATCCTCCCCCAAAATGCTGAGCAGCATTTCCTTCAAAATGCTCGCCCGCAGATTATCCTTGATATTGCTCGGAATATGAATGGCCTTATCCGAGATTGCCGCCATCATCAATTTTTCCTGTTTTTCCTCAATCAGCCCCATCTCCCTGAGGCCCGAAATCAGCTCATGAGCATCTTTTTTGGAAATGCTCCCGCTTTTGAGTTTTTCGGAAATCAGCGAGAGAATATGTTCGCTTTTATCCGGGTTGATTTTCACCAGCTTGATATATCCGCCGCCACCCCTTCGGCTCTCGATGAGATAGCCTTTTTCTGGGGAAAAGCGCGTCGCCAAAACATAGTTGATCTGGGAAGGCGCGCAGGAAAAATAGTCTGCCAATTCGTTTCTCTGTATCTCGATCATCTCGTCATATTCATCCATCAGCGATTTGATGAACTGCTCGATGCTGTCGCTTAGAACTGCCATCTCCTTTGCCTCCTTTTTTGTCTTTGACTTTCTTTGACCTTTTTTATCTATAATATAGTCAATTCCATTTCATTTGTCAATTATTTTTTCCAGTTTTATTATGAATTATTTATGAACATCAGCAAAGTATTTACAAAATCGCTCTGGCCTTGATGCACCGCCAGATGCTATAATAACTGCATCTCACCTAGGCATTGGAGGTTTTATGGAGCATATCAGAAAGGCTAGTTTGCAGGATGTTTCCCGGCTGGCGGAAATCCTAATTTTTGCCAAAAGAGCGGCCTATCGCCCTATCTTTCAAAACGACGCCGTCTCGTTCGGCCAGATGCAGGTGCTCCCTCTGGCGCAGGAGTATCTTCGCTGCCCCGAGAACCTGGAAAATATCTGGGTTTACGACGATATGTTCGTCAAAGGTATGGTGCATATTCAGGGCCTTCAGATCAAAGAGCTGTATGTAGACTATTTTTTCCAGCATCAGGGCATCGGGGCGCAGCTCCTTGATTTCGCAGTGCGCGATCGCGGCGCCAGGTTTCTATGGGTGCTGGAAAAGAACAAGGCTGCCATCCAATTTTATGAGGCACACGGCTTTGTCTTTTCCGGC
>JAHZHM010000034.1 GCA_019420265.1 Clostridiales bacterium | reverse complement strand
GGAAAAGAGCTCGCTTTATGGGAACGCGGAAGAGCTGCGCCTGCGCAGCGGCCGCCCTATGATGCTGTATGCGGGAGGGATGGAGGAGATGCTCCCCGTTTGCACCAGCAAGGAGCAGATCGGCGAGATTGTGGCAGCGCTTTGCGGGCATTCGATTCACGCCTATATGGAAGAACTGCGCCAGGGCTTTTTTACGCTGGAAGGCGGCATTCGGGTGGGCGTGGCAGGCAAAGTGGTGGCCAGCGGAGAGGAAATTCGCCTGATCCGCGGCTTCACCTCGGTCTGCCTGCGCCTGCCGCGGGAAATGAAGGGGATTGGCAAGGGGCTTCGGCCTTATTTGGCCAAGCAAGGGCAGCTATGCAGCGTTCTGATCGCCTCGCCTCCCGGTCAGGGAAAGACGACGCTGCTGCGGGAATTGGTGCGCCAGGCATCGGATGGAGAAGGCTATGAGCCGCAAAAGTGCGTGGTGATCGACGAGCGGGAAGAACTATCCGGCGGCGGCAATTTCGACCTTGGGATCCGCAGCGATGTGCTGGCTTCCTGCCCCAAAACAGTGGGGCTGATGATGGCGCTCCGGGCGCTTTCCCCGGAAATATTGGCGACGGATGAAATTGGGGGAAAGGGCGAGCTGGATGCGTTGTGCGAGGCTGCCAACAGCGGCGTCAAAATCCTTGCGACGGCGCACTGCCGGGATATGGCAGAGCTTAGGGCGCGCAAATTCTTTCGGCAGTTTTTGGAGGCGCGGCTGGTGGAGCGGGTGGTGTTTCTATCCGGCCGGCTGGGCCGGGGGACGGTGGAAGCAGTCTGCGATCAGGAAGGCAGGAGAATCTCGCCCGGTCCATTCCTTCTATAGGAGCAGAGTATGATAAAACTGTTATTTATCGCGGTGATCGTCTTTTCCAGCGCGGGAATCGGGAGCGTCATCGTTGGCGAATGGGAAGAGAGAAGAAAAAGCATCGGCGCGCTGCAAAGCGCCGTCAAAGTGCTGGGCAGTGCGCTGGGTTTTCAGGGAATGCCGCTCTACGATGCGCTGCTGGCGGCCAGTAAAATCGCATACCCGGAGTTTTTTCTAAGCTGCGCCAATCTGCTGCGCAAAGAGCCGGGGATGGCGGGAAAAGAGCTGTGCCAAAAGGCGATGCTGGAGCAGAAGGAAAGCCTGGCCGGATGCAAGGAGGCGGAAAAAGAGGCGCTGGCGGATCTGTTTGGGCGGCTTTGCGGGGCGGTCTCGCCCGAACAGATAGCGGATGCCGGCAAAGTGTTTCTGCGGCAAACGGATTTGCTCGCAGAGCAGCTTCGGATGCAGCAGGAGCAAAAGGGCCGCCTGACGCGAACTATGTGCATTGTGGCCGGGCTGGTCATATCGATTTTATTCGTTTAGGAGGAGATTATGGGGGTCAGCATCGACTTGGTTTTTAAAATAGCCGCTATCGGGATTCTCATCGCGGTGCTCTATCAGCTTCTCGTCCGATCCGGGCGGGAAGATATTGCGATGATGGTTTCCATCGCAGGGCTGGTGATCGTCCTGCTGATGGTTGTGGATATGGTCAGCGGGCTGTTTTCCAGCGTGAAGAATATTTTCGGATTATACTGACATGGAGATTGCGAAAGTCATTGGGATTGGCATTGTGGGCGGCATTTTGGCCGTCGCCGTAAAAAAGACAAACCCAGAGCTTGGCATGCAGGTTTCCATTGCGGCGGGCGTCATCGTATTCTGCCTGGTTTTGGGGTATCTGGCCCAGGCGGTGGATTTCATCAAACAGTTCGCAGAACAATATGGCACGCTCTATCAGGGGACGCTCGTGCTGCTCAAGGTGATCGGCATCGCCTATCTCTGCGAGTTTGGCGTTCAAGTGCTCAAAGATGCGGGAGAAAACGCTTTGGCTGTGAAGGTGGAGCTGGCGGGCAAAGTGATCATCTTTGCCGTAACGCTGCCGCTCATCGGGGAATTTGCCCAGATGGTGCTGGAGCTATTATGAGGAAACGAATATGCACAAAAGATGGATTTTGCTTGTTTGCGCGGTCTTGCTGCTGGCCTTTCCCAAAAGCGTGAAAGCACAGGAGCAGGGGCAGGATGCGGAGGAGACCAAAGATGCGGAGCAGGTGCTTCAGGAGGGGACAGAGCAGATCATATCCGAGCTGGATTTGCAGGAGCTGGAGAAGTTTTATCAGCCAGAGGCTTTTGATGGACAGACACTAAAGCAGGCCATCGCCAGCCTGACGCAGAACGGATTATCCGATCTCAGCGCGGAGCAGGCGCTCAATGCCATCTTTGGGGCGCTGCTTGCAGAGCTTGCGGGCAACTGGCGGTTTGCGGCAGAGATTTTGGCCATGCTGCTGTTGATGTTGCTTTTGCGCAATATGAACTCCTCCTTTGGCAGCGAGGTATCCAAAGCGGC
>JAHZHM010000337.1 GCA_019420265.1 Clostridiales bacterium | reverse complement strand
AGGCCGCGTCCTTTGGCTCCGCGCTCCGGATGGCCAGCACGCGGCCATCCGGCAACAGCATGGTCTTCTTGTCTTCGTTGATCACAACTTCGCCGCAGCCTGCAACACAGCAGGTGCCCATGCCTCTGGCAACAACAGCAGCGTGAGAGGTTCTGCCGCCTCTTGCCGTCAGAATACCTTCGGAAACGTGCATCCCTTCGATATCCTCAGGAGAGGTCTCCTGGCGGCAAAGCACGATCTTCTCGCCGCGCTCTTTTGCAGCCATCGCATCCTCAGCCGTGAAGTAAATTCTACCAGAAGCAGCGCCAGGGGAAGCCGGAAGGCCCTTCGCAACAGGCTTCGCAGCCTTCAGAGCCTTCGCCTCGAACTGCGGGTGCAGCAGGGAATCCAGCTGCTGAGGCTCAACCTTCAAAATAGCCTGCTCCTTCGTGAGCTTGCCTTCCGCAACCAGGTCAACCGCGATCTTCAGAGCAGCCGGAGCCGTTCTCTTGCCGTTTCTGGTCTGCAGCATGTAGAGCTTGCCGCCCTCGATGGTGAACTCCATATCCTGCATATCTGCATAGTGGTTCTCCAGCGTGGTCGCAATCTCGACAAACTGATCGTAAACAGCGGGCATGGTCTCATGCAGGGTGGAAATCGGCTGAGGCGTTCTGATGCCGGCAACGACGTCCTCGCCCTGTGCATTCATCAGATACTCACCATACAGCTTCTTCTCGCCAGTTGCAGGGTCGCGCGTGAAAGCAACGCCCGTGCCGCAATCGTCGCCCATGTTGCCAAATACCATGGCCTGAACGTTAACTGCCGTACCCCAGCTGCCCGGGATATCGTTCAAGCGGCGGTATACGATAGCTCTGGGGTTGTCCCAAGAACGGAAAACAGCTTTGACAGCTTCCATCAGCTGCTCTTTTGCATCCTGCGGGAACTCAACGCCCATCTCTTTCTTATAGAGAACTTTGTAATTTGCGACGATATTTTTCAGATCTTCTGCATTCAGCTCTGTATCCAGCTTTGCTGCATCCAGAATTTCTTCAAACTTGCTCTTCTCAATGCCCATAACGACATCCGAGAACATCTGAATGAACCGGCGATAGCTATCATAAGCAAAGCGGGGGTTGTTGGTTTTCTTCGCGACTGCTTCAACAGCGACATCGTTCAGACCCAGGTTCAGAATCGTATCCATCATGCCAGGCATGGATGCTCTCGCGCCAGAACGGACGGAAACCAGGAAGGGGTTCTCCGCATCGCCGAACTTCTTGCCAGCGATCTCCTCGGTTTTCGCAATCGCCTCGTAAATCTCAGCAACAATCGCGTCATCGATGGTTTTTCCATCTTCGTAGTACTTCGTGCAGGCTTCGGTAGAAATCGTAAAGCCCTGGGGAACTGGCAATCCGAGCTTTGTCATCTCAGCCAGGTTCGCGCCTTTACCGCCCAGCAGGTTCCGCATGGAAGCATCGCCTTCGCTAAAGAGGTAAACATACTTTTTACTCATCGCAAATCCTCCTAATTATAATGAAAGTTTTTTTAAGCAATAAAAATTTAGCCAAAAATTCTTTTAGCACCCAGAATTATACATGAAAATAACCGCAAGCACAAGAGATAAATTGCAAAATGCGGTTATTTTCATTCATTTTTCAGTTTTTTAAAAATCTTTGAGCAACATCAGGCTCTTTGGGGTAATTTCCAGCGCATTGGTCAGCCACCGAATTGCCAGCGAGTAAAACTCGTTTTGCTCGGGCAACTCTATCTGCGCGACGGCTTTGGAGGGCGTTTTTAAAATGCGATCGATCCCCAAAATAAATTCCCGGGGAATTTCCTCTCCTGGGCAATCGGCGCAAACCATTCCCCCTGCCCCAATATTGACTTTGCAAACCTTCTCGCTTCCGCAGATGCTGCAATGTGAAAGTGAAGGGCGCAGCCCCAAAATATCCAGCAGCTTAAAGACAAAAAAGCTGAGCACCTTTTTGTGATTCGCGCCATGATCCATCGCATATAGGCAGTTGA
>JAHZHM010000336.1:3188-6314 GCA_019420265.1 Clostridiales bacterium | reverse complement strand
TATCTCCATGGTGCGCCGGGCGTTTATCGAATGCGCAGATGAGAAGATTCTGCTGGCCGATCACTCTAAATTCGGCAAGACGACTTTTGTCAAGTGCGCGGCGCTAAGCGAGATCGATGTCATCGTGACGGATGAAAAAGCCGAGAAAAAATATCTGAGCCGCATGCGGGAGGAAGGCGTGGAAATTGAAGTCGCCAAGCTGCCCCGGCAGGCAGCCAAGGAGAAAGAACAAGGCCCTGCCGCCAAAGAGGCCTAAAAGCTGGAATCTTCCAGCTTTTTTGTTTGCAAAGAATCTCCGCCCGTGTGCCCGGGTAGTTTGCGGCTAAATTCGATATATTTCGCACCCGAGATAAATAAGAATAGAATGGGTGATGAAATTGAATCAAAAAATGAAAAGGTATTTGGAATACGCAAAATATGCCTTATTAGCGCTTGCGTATCTGTTTCTCATGGAAGTGCTGGGATGGATCTTCAGCTCTCAGGGAACTTGGAGCTTTGGCAATCGGGTAACCATGTTCGCGGCTGTGTTCTATTTTGTCTGGACGGCGCTGTTTGCCGCTCTGGCCGTCAGCCTCAGCTTGGTGCTCTACCGCACGAAAGGAAAAGGCATCGTGCCGGCTCTGCATTTTCTCAATGGGGCGGGCTGCGCGCTCTATCCATATCTTTATTTCGAGCGCATGAACATCTTTTCTGCGCTGAATTTGTGCGTGCTGCTCTTCCTGTTTTCTTTTTATCTGTTCCGCAGGACGCTGGAAGTGGAGCGCCCGGCGGCCTATCTATTGCTGCCCTATCTCATTTGGCTGGGCGTTGCGGTTGTGCTCTCTTATCAGAGTGTTCTGTTAAACTAATAATTGCTTCCTGAGGTATTTTTTAGTATAATGGGGTAGAAAATATATGTCGGGTATCCGAGAAAAGAAAGAGCGGAAGAGCGTTTTCTCTTTGCGGAGTATCTTCGGAGCTTCAGCGAAATAGTAAGAGCGCTTTGGATGCAGATGCGGAACCTGAACGGAGGTAAAAAATGAATAACAGAAGCAAGAAACTTGGAGTCTTGGTGCTGGGCGCGGTGCTTGCCGCCGTAACGCTGCTGCTGGGAATGACGCCGCTGGGCATTATCCCGCTGGGCTTTATCAACGTTACGATCATGTGTATCCCGGTTATCGTGGGCACGATCTGCTGTGGCCTTAAGGTTGGTCTGATTTTGGGCGCAGCCTTTGGCATTGCCAGCGCGTGCTCGGCATTTGGAGTTTCCATGGTGCCAACCAGCGCGCTCGTCTCCATGCTCATGGCGGAGAGCCCGTTTGAAGTGGTGCTCATGTGCCTGATCCCGCGGCTGATGCTGCCGGTTGTCGTGCATCTGGTGCACGGGGCTTTCGCGAAAAAAGGCGAGAAGATGGGCAAAGTTGGCATTGGCGTTGCGGCAGCGGCTGGCTCGTTGACCAACACAATTCTCTACCTTGGCATGATGCTTCTGCTTTTTGTGGTAAACGGGCTGGAATCTGCAAAAGTTTTGGCGGTCATCGGGGGGACAGGCGCGATTGCCGGTTCGCTGGAAGCGGTGGCTGCGGCGCTCATCTGCTATCCGATCATCCTGGCGGTGAGCAGCATTTCCAGAAAAAATAAGTAAGGAAGAGAAGTTTTATCAGTATGCTATTTGTGATAGATTTGGGCAATACCAACATCAAATGCGGCATTTTTGATGGGGACAAGCTCCTGCATTCCTGGCGGCTGGGCACTAAGATAGACCGCACAGCCGATGAGCTTGGCATCAAAGTCGTCTCGTTTTTCAATTATCTTGGCATCGATACGGAAAAAGTGGAGGATATTATCGTCTCCTCTGTTATCCCCTCCATCAACTATACGGTGGAGCATATGTGCCGCATCTATTTCCATAAGAAGCCGTATTTTGTGGAGCCGGGCATCAAAACGGGCATCAATATTCTCTATGATAACCCGAAAGAATTGGGATCCGACCGCATTGTCAACGCAGTTGCGGCGTATGTCAAATATGGCGGCCCCTGCATCACGGTGGATTTCGGAACGGCAACTTCCTACGGCGCGGTTTCAGCCAAAGGCGAGTTTTTGGGCGGGGCCATCTGCCCGGGCGTGAAAATTTCGGCCGAGGCACTCATCTCCAATACAGCCAAGCTGCCGCGGGTGGAGCTGACCATGCCCAAAAATGTCATCAACCGCAATACCATCAGCTGCATGCAGTCCGGCCTATTATATGGCTATGTCGGCCAGGTGGATTACATTTTGCGCAAGATGAAGGCGGAGCTGGGTGGAAACGCGAAAGTCATTGCGACGGGCGGCCTGGCAGATGTGATTGCGCAAGAGACCAAAACCATCGATGTCATCGACAGCCTGCTGACCCTAGAGGGGCTGAGAA
Source organism: Clostridiales bacterium (assembly GCA_019420265.1). Taxonomy (GTDB): domain Bacteria; phylum Bacillota; class Clostridia; order Christensenellales; family Christensenellaceae; genus QANA01. The sequence continues at coordinate 3,928 of JAHZHM010000336.1, read as the reverse complement.
TTATTTATCATAAGAATGTGGAGAAGTGAGCTATGAAGAATGTCAAAATTGCCATCATGGGCATGGGGACAGTGGGCGGCGGCGTCTATCGCCTGATTGAGATGGAAGGGGAGCGCATTGCCCGGGAACAGGGCATCTGCCGGGAAGTGAAGAAAACGCTGGCGCTTCAGTATAGCGTGGAAGTTCCGGAAGCTGTCAAGGCGGCGAATGTTCAGGAAATCGCAGAAGATCCGGAGATCTCCATTGTTGTGGAGCTGATGGGCGGCATGGAGCCCGCCAAGACATTTATTAAAACGATGCTGGAGGCCGGAAAAACGGTCGTCTCGGCCAATAAGCAGCTCATCGCAAATGCCTGGCCCGAGCTGGAAGCGGCGGCCAAGAAGGGCGGCGCTGGCTTCTATTTTGAGGCGAGTGTGGGCGGCGCGATTCCGATTATCCGCACGGTCAATACCAGCCTTCAGGCGAATACCATTCAGTCCATCGAGGCCATTATCAACGGGACGACCAACTTCATCATGACGAAAATGTGCGATGAAGGCGGCGATTTTGCGGAAGTACTCAAAGAGGCGCAGGATCTCGGCTATGCCGAGGCGGACCCGACGGCGGATGTGGATGGATTTGATGCGATGTATAAGCTCTCCATCCTCTCTTCGCTGGCATTCTGCTCCCGGATGCCCATCGATAAAATCTATCGCGAAGGCATTCGCAGTGTGAGCAAGAAGGATATCGACTGCATCAAG
>JAHZHM010000336.1:0-3178 GCA_019420265.1 Clostridiales bacterium | reverse complement strand
CAAGGCCATGGGCAAGGAAGTGAAGCTTCTGGCCATCGGCAAAAAGGACGGCAACAACGTGCAGTTGCGCGTGCACCCGACCATCATCCCCAAAGAGCATATGCTGGCGACGGTAAAAGGCTCGTTCAATGCAGTGTTTTTGAAATGCAGCATGGCAGACGATCTCATGCTCTATGGAAGAGGCGCGGGAGATTTGCCTACGGCAAGCGCAGTTGTCTCGGATATCCTAAATGCTGCAACTCAGGAAGCACCTGAGTATGCGCATTTTAAGAATGTAGAGGGGGAAGTCGATCCGGCAATCTGCTTTGACGATAACTGGCAGACGGGCTACTATCTGCGGATTGGGGGAGAGGCTGCGCAAAAGGCGAGGGCTGCTCTGGAAAAGAGGGGCATTCAAATTGCGCAGGAAATTGCTCTGGATGGGGACCTGGCGCTCATCATCGACCAGGCACATGAGCAGGATATTCAGGCGGCTGCGCAGGAGATGGGCGGCGTTGCAGCATTGCTGCGGATGCAGTAGCAAAATTGATCACAAAAGCAAAAGAGCAGAGAAACTCTCTGCTCTTTTTTCATGCAAAAATGAGCGTAGAATGCCCGCTTTCAAAGCCTATTTTAGACGACGTATTTATAGACGCACCCCAAAATAGACTCTTTGATGCGAAGGATTGGCGTGCCATCCGGCCCGGAAATGGTCTGGCGCAGAACCAAAATCGGTTCGCCTTTATTGACGCGCAGCGCGGAGGAAACCCACTTGCTGGAGCGCTCGATTTCGATGGTCTTCTTTGAGCAGGAGATCTGCCCAATATGAAATTCTTTCTCTAGGATTTTCCAGATAGACTCGGACTCCAGCGGGAAATTTTCCAGCGCGGCGTATTTTGAATGGAAGAAGTACTCTTCGATGGCCGCCGGTTTGCCGTTGACAAAATAGTTATTGGCGTATAGAAAGACGAGATCTTCTGCGCGAAGCCCCAGTGCTAGAATATCATTTTTGGTTGCGGGGATAAGCCCTTTATAGGAAATATGGCTGGTCAGCCGAGAATTGCTCTCCAGCGCAAAGCCGCCGCTGGAAAAGGAGGAAATCGCAGTGGATTCCGGCTGCTTTTTGGGCGGCAAAGATAAAACGGGCTTTTGCTGCTTGACATAAGTGCCCTTGCCCTGGCGGCGCACTAAAATATCCTGCTTCGCTAGGGCAGCGATGGCCGCGCGGATGGTGGTGCGGCTTACATGATATTGCGCGCAGAGCTCCAACTCCGAGGGAATTTTGTCGCCTTCCTGATATTTTCCGTTCTTTATTTCTGATAAAATGAGATCGCACAGCTGCAAATAGAGCGGTGTGATGGAATTTTGATCTAGAGCCATTTGGGTCATCTCCTGGGTGCAAAAGGGCAGAACTGATGCGGATACGCTCCTGAGCTTGTCTTCACAAAAAGAGACAGGAAGGGGGACTGCATCAAAAATGCCGCTATTTTTATCGATTCTCCTGCAAAAACAGCAACACATGCGGAGCATTTGTGCCGTTCCATTTCGCTATCATTTTTTCACTGATACATACATTATTATTACATTTTAATAACAATTCGTCAATGGATTGAAAAAATATAAAGAGAAAATTAATAAATGAGAGCGGAGAAATTTTGATAAGCTCACAATAAAAAAGTAAGAAGTACTAAAAGAAGAATACTTCTTACTTGAAAAATAATACCTTCTCGTTATTAATCTAAAGAAAAGCTTGTCAGGAATATTTACGCAATAGATATATTACCGTCGTGGTCTATATGCAGGAGAAGAATACTGTCCAGAACGCTCGCCGATCCACGGATTTAAATCCTTGATTTTTTGCTCCAGAGAGTTGATTTTCGATTGGTTGTTTTTCGCTTTATCGCAATAGTATTTTACATCAGCTTCCAAATCTGCAACTTCTGCTTTGAGATCCTTGTTTTCCTCGCGCAGTTCGTCAATCGCCTGATTCCCCTGGAACATTTCCAGCATGAAATAGACGGTAGAGCACACGAGCAGACAGATGACGACGCTCATGCTGATGATGGCAGTTTTGACTTTGTGGGATTTTTGAGGCTTTGGCATTATTTCACCGCAAACAGGGCACCCCCTCTCTTTTTTGCCGAGCAAAGTACCACATTTTGGGCATATCCGAACCTTGCCTTTTGCCTTGGCGGAAAGAGAGACGGGCTGTTGGGCGGATGAAGGAGAGGGAGCAGTAAATTTAGGGGCGTCAGCAGATAGCTGGGTCTGCGTTTGCCCCAGCGAGGCTCCGCAATAAGGGCAGAAAGTGCTTTGATCTGGAATTAAGTTTCCGCAGTTCTTACATTTCACGATTCGTATCCTCCGTTGTTTTATAAAAATAAAAAGATAGCCAGTTACTGGCAATAGCGGCAGGGGTAGAAGCCTCGATTTCTCGCAGTTTCTTTGCTATAAATGTTTATAGTTGATGGAGTTTCTAAATAGGGGCAACCGTAGGAATGATAATAGTCCTTGCCGATTTCTATGAGAGCCACATGTTGTTCATAAAAATCTATTTTATTGTGCCTAGAGGTTACTTCTGCTGTAAGTTCATCTGTAAGTTCGTCAATCGCCCGATTTCCCTGGAACATCTCCAGCATGAAATAGACGGTAGAACAGAGAAGTAAACAGATGACGACGCTCATGCTGATGATGGCAGTTTTGGCTTTGTGAGATTTTTTGGGTTTGGGCATTACTTCACCGCAGACGGAGCAGACCTTTTCCCTTTTGCCGAGCAACGTGCCGCATCTTGGGCATGTTTTCACTTTGCCTTTCATTTTATCGGAAACAGACTGACTTTGCGGCACATAGGATGAGATTGGCGCGGCTGACTCCTGCATTGCCGGCGAAGAAGCGCCGCAGTAGGGGCAAAAAAGGCTTTGGTTTGGAATCAATTTTCCACAGTTTTTGCAATTCATGACGCAGATCCTCCGTTGTTCACTCTAAAATGAAAAGATGGCCAGCTTATTGGCAATAGGGGCAGGGCCGGTAGCCATAGTATCTTGCACTTCCTGTGTTATAAATATAAATATATGAAGTATCTAAATCAGGGCAACCATAGGAGTGATAGTAGCTGTTACTGTTGCCTATAATCACGGCATAGCTTTCATAAAAACTCGCCACCCTAGATATCCTATCATACTCTTCCTTTAAATCTCGA
>JAHZHM010000335.1 GCA_019420265.1 Clostridiales bacterium | reverse complement strand
CCCTAATCTTCTCAATCCTCTCTTTCACAGCGCCTGCTCACCTTTCGTAGTAGTTCTCTATCCCCCTCCGAAAGCTCTGTGTTTTGTGCCTCGCCCTCTGCCGGATGCAGCTTTTGCAGCATCTCAAACGCCTTAAATTTTGAAAACATTTTATACTCCACCGAGCCGTCTTTTTTGATCTCAATGCGCTCCACCGCGCGCTTGGCTCTGGGCGTCAGCTTCTCAAAAGCCTTGGGCCGCCAGTGCATCTCCCCATTTTCATCCGTATATCGCTCCAAATAGTTCGCCGGATTTTGAAACGCAATCGCCCTCAGTTCCTTTTCAATTTTTTCCTGCAAGTTTTTCACACTCTGTTTGTCCTCCCATTCCTCTATTTCTCCGGCAGGAAAAGCGGGCATTCTTCCACAAAGTATCCATCCGCCGCTTCCGCTCCCAGCTCACGCGTGCGCCATCCCGGAACGGGTTTCAAATGCCTGCTCCAGTTGCATCCCCGTCCCGCTCTGTTTGGAACGGCGTTTTGGCAAATCCAGCAAAGTGTCTCTTCTTCCTTCCGTCGTCTGCCCGGTTTCATGCCCGCTCTCTCCCTGCTTCCAAAATTTCAATTCCTGCCATCTCCAAAAGCTCCTCCCTGCTCATCGCGTATGCGCATTCCATGCAGAGCCGCCCCTCTTCCAGCTCCAAAAAGCTCTCTCCCTCGCAGATATACTCCCCGCAGTTTTTACAGAGGAAAAGCGGATCAGTTTTTCTCTCGCCATAATTCATACCAAATCTTTTTTGTCAGATGAAGGATCATTTCTGTCAGTTCCTCTTTTTGCATGTTTCTTCTCATTGCAGTCTCCTTATTCACACTTCGTGATTACATATTATCACTATATGTGTGAATAGTCAATTTATTTTTTCACATTTCGTGAAATATTTTTCTAACACTCCGCTTTACCTCAAAGTCGCCTTCGCTATGTTCATTTTACGAGCCTTGCCCACCTTCTTGTAAAATATGTCCGTCCTCTGCTATAATGGAAATGAATACGGCGGTCTCATGCCCTGCTGTGCAAATGAGCAGAATACCGCCGTTGGAACTCGTATTCTAATTTCCTGCGCTTTGCGATAATATAATAGGTAGAAAGGTTCCTCTCTCAAAGGTGATCCGTGTATGAAAATAGCTCCTTATCCCAATCCATCTCCCGATTCTCTCATGCGCCAATGCCGTGCACTCCATGCACAATCTGGCAGGCTTCTTTTGCAGGCGTCTCTCATCGATGCCGGGCAGCGGAATATTTGTTGCATTCAAAATGAACTTGAGCAGCTCAAATCCTGCCTTGAAAAATTGGAAACGCTTGTCGCACAAAAAGAGGAGGCTCCTTCTGCTCAGCAGCTCTCCCTCCTTCCTTGACTTTTCCCCGCTCCTTTGCTATGATACTAATTGCCTGCGGATGTGGCGGAACTGGCAGACGCGCTAGATTTAGGCTCTAGTGGGAGACCGTGCAGGTTCAATTCCTGTCATCCGCACCACATCGGAACGAGTTACGCTCGTTCCGATTTTTTATTTCCCATAAAAGAGGCCAGGCATTTCCAATCCTACGCTTTTCTGTTCCGTCATTCATCATTATTTTGTCAT
>JAHZHM010000334.1 GCA_019420265.1 Clostridiales bacterium | reverse complement strand
AGCGCGGCAATTTGGCTTTGCGTCTTATCCCCAAAATAGCGCAGCATGATGACCTGGCGCTCTCTGGGAGAAAACTGGGCGAGCAGCTGCCGGATCAAAAGGCGGTTGATGGTGTGCTCGTCTTCCGAGACGCTGAGCGTATCCAGCAGTGTGGCATCCGAATCTTCGCTCAGGGGCTCATCGATGGAAAGGGGAGCGCGGGAGGCATCCGTACACTCGATGAGATCCTCTTCCGTCATACCCGCGGCTCTGGCCAGCTCGGCCGTGGTGGGCTCTCGCCCAAGCTCTTTTTTCAGCTGCTCTGCCGCGCGATATGCCTTGGCGGCATTTTCGCGCAAAACCCGGCTGACTTTGATTGGGCCATCATCCCGCAAAAAACGCTTGATCTCACCGGAGATGAGCGGCACGGCATAGGTCGAAAAGCGCACCTCGAAGGAGGCATCGTAGTGCAAAATTGCCTTTAAAAGCCCAAGGCTCCCAAGCTGGAAGAGATCTTCGTATTCGGTTCCGCGGCCAAGATAGCCTTTCACGATGCTCTTGACCAGCGGAATGTTTTTTTCGATGAGCTCCTCCTTGGCTTGTTCATCGCCATTTTGCGCAGCAGCAATGAGCTGCAATGTCTGTTCGTGAGAGAGAAGCGCGCTCATTTTCCGATCTTTTTTAGGAGCATCACTTTTGTTCCCTGCCCAGGCTGGGAAGCGACCTGCATTTCATCCATAAAAGTCTGCATGACGGTGAAGCCCATGCCGCTGCGTTCCTCGCCTTGGCAAGTGGTATAGAAGGGCTGCAGCGCCTCATCCAGGTTTTCGATGCCTTTGCCGCTATCCTCAATTTCAAAGCGCACGAAATGCTCGCCCAGCTCTCCGCGCAGGATGACCTCGCCGCCTTTTTCCTGATACGCATGAACGATGGCGTTGGTAACAGCTTCAGAGATTGCGGTTTTGATATCTGCAACCTCTTCCAGTGTCGGATCTAGCTGAGAGGCGAAAGCGGCTGCGCAGATGCGTGCAAAGCCCTCATTTGCAGAGATTCCAGGAAACCGCAGTTCCATTTTATTGTTCACGTTTTCTTTCCCCCGTTAAATTTTTTTGATAATGCGATATAGCCCAGAAAGGCGAAAAACCTTATCGATTTGCTGGCTCACCCCTTGCACGGCCAGCTCGCCGCCGCTGTTTTTGAGCAGCTTATAGCGGCCGATGATCAGCCCAATTCCAGAGCTATCCATCAAAGTGACATCCCTAAAATCCAGAACGAGCCGCAGGTCTTTGCCGCCGGATTTGATTAGAGTATCCAGCTTTTCCTTTAGGGGAGCGGCGCTATGATGATCGAGCTCTCCCGAAAGGCGCACAATTTTTTGCGTCATAAAAATTCCTCCTAAGCATCCTAACCAAAATAATTCTCTTTTCCCAGAAAGAACCCTTGGAAGAAAAAACACTGCTTTTGGCGAAAAATGGGATTGCGATTTCCATAAAAAACCGTTGGTAAATTTTCGCTGTTTGGGGATGATAACACGGGAGGTGCATATGAGCAAAACAAAAGAAAAAAAGAGGCCGGGAAAGGCATGGCGCATCTTTAAAATTTGCATACTCTCGCTTTTAGTATTGACAATTTCTGCCATAATATTCATGGCTTCGTATTTAATGGGAATTGAGGAGTGGCAGCAATTTGAGCCAAGCCAAATTAAGGATAGCATGCAGATCTCTTTGTGCATCTATGATAAAAACGGCGAGGAATACTTGACCCTGGCCGGAGAGCAGGATCGGCGCTATATCGGCATCGAGCAGATACCCGAGCATGTGCGGAATGCTTTTATCGCCATCGAAGATGCGCGGTTTTATGAGCATGGAGGGATCGATTTCGTGCGCATTGGCGGCGCGCTGCTCGAGGATATGAAGAGCGGAAGTATCCGCCAGGGCGCCAGCACGATTTCGCAGCAGCTCATCAAGCTTTCACAGCTGCGGCCGGATCAGACGGTGCGCCGCAAGCTGGCGGAGATCATGATGGCCTTTAAGCTGGAAAAGGAATATTCCAAGGATGAGATTTTGGAGCTTTATCTCAACGAGGCATATTTCGGCAGAGGTGCTTATGGGATTGAAAATGCTGCGCGCTTTTATTTTGGAAAATCCGCCAGCGAGCTTAGCATTGCGGAAGGCGCGCTGCTGGCAGGCGTTCTGAAATCCCCCACCAATTATGCGCCGCATATCCACCCGGAGAAGGCATTGGAGCGGCGCAACCTGGTGCTGGCGCAGATGCTGAAAAATGAATTTTTGACAGAGGAGCAGGTGGCGCAGGCCAAGGCAGAGCCGCTTGTTCTGGCAGAAAAAGCGGAGAGCGAATATCTTTACGGCTATTACACCGATATGGTCTTGGCGGATGCCTGCGAGGCTTTGGGAATCGGTTATACAGAGCTGATGACGGGCGGCTATGAGATTTATACTAATCTAGATCCCGATTTGCAGCAGTATCTGGAAACGACAGCTGGCGATGCCTCGCTTTTTCCCCAAAACGCGGCAGATGGCTCTGGCTGTGAATGCGCGATGGTGGTGCTCTCGGCGGATTCGGGAGAGATTTTAGCGCTGCTCGGCGGCCGGGAACATACCACGCGCCTGGCATTTAACCGCGCCACCAGCATGCGCCGCCAGCCGGGATCGGCCATTAAGCCGGTTTTGGTCTATGCGCCGGCACTGGAATACCTGGGCTATGATACGACGAGCACACTCATGGACGAACCCACAGATTTCTCCGGCTATACGCCCAGAAATTCCGGCAATAACTACCGCGGGTGGGTGAGCCTGCGGGATTGCGTCGCGTATTCGGTGAATATTCCGGCAGTCAAGCTGTTGCAAGAGGTGGGCGTTGAGCGGGCAAAGGGCTATGCCAGCACTGTGGGCATCCCGTTTGACGAGAAGGACGACAGCCTTTCTCTTGCCCTTGGTGGTTTTACGACCGGCGTGAGCCCGCTGGAGCTGGCGGCGGCATACCAGCCCTTTGCTTCAGGAGGCTATTACGCCGCGCCGGCTTCGATTTCCAAAATTTTGGACCGCGATCAAAATGTGGTTTATCAGGCCAGGCAGGAGAAGAACGCTGTGCTCTCTTCCCAGAGTGCATATCTGATGAGCTCTATGCTGGAATCCACCGTGCAGTACGGAACGGCGCACAGCGCGCTTTCCGAGCTGAATATGGAGCTTTCGGCTAAGACGGGCACCAGCACCTACGACGACGCCAGCAACAACAAGGATGCCTGGGTTGTGGCGTATAACAGCGAATACATCGTCTGCTGCTGGATGGGCTTTGATAAGACGGATTCGGCGCACTCGCTGCCCAAGGGCGTGACGGGAGGGACCTATCCGGCGCGCTTTGCCGCAAAGATCTTTTCGCATCTCTATGAAGAGGCAGAGGCCCCCGCAATGGAAAAGCCATCGGGCATTGAGAAAGTGCTTTTGAATAAGCGGCAGCTGGAAAAGAACAACGTGATGCTGGCCAGCAAGAATGAGAAGGCGGATAATATTGCGGTAGAATACTTCAGAAAGGGGAGAATCCCGGCGAAGGCGGCGGTGATGCCCGAAGATTTTCGGGTTACTCAGGGGGAAAAGGGGTATCCCGTCATCACATTTACTGCGGATAGAAGCTATCGCTATGTTTTGGAGCGCAAAGCACCTGGGCCGGGCGAGTTCGAGAAAGTGGCTGTGCTGCGGGGCGGGAGTACGAAAATCGACCGGACGGCGCAAAAAGGCCAAGCCTATATTTACCGTCTGACTCCGGCAAACTATTATGCCGAGGAGGATTATTCCAGCGTCTATGCCTATTCGCCGGACAGCGGAGCGGGCCAGGGATAGGCAGGGCAGGCATATGAGTGCATTTCAAATGAAAGGCGCAAAAAAAGAGCCTTACACTCAAACGTGGTGTAAGGCTCTTTTCAAAGGCAGTGTGTTACGGTTCCACCAGAATTGTCTCGGTTTTGGAGAGGGCATCTGCAATCAGCGCCTCTTCCTCCAAAAGTTTTTCTGAAAGCTCGATTTTGTGCAAATTCGGCCGGGTAACCGGGTGTTTGGGCACGAAAACCGTGCAGCAATCCTCGTAGGGGAGGATGGAGGTTTCGAACGTGCCGATGGTGCGGGCGCGCTCGATAATTTCATCTTTATCCATGCCGATGAGCGGCCGGAAAACCGGCAGCTGGACAGCGCTGTTGGTCACATGCAGGCTGGCGATGGTCTGGCTGGCGACCTGCCCGATGCTCTCGCCCGTGACGATGGCCTGGCACTGGTTTTCCAGCGCGACGCGCTCGGCGATTTTCATCATATAGCGGCGCATGAGGATGGTCAGCTGCTCCTCCGGGCATTTTTCGTAAATCGCCATCTGGATCTCCGTGAAATGCACGATATGCAGGCGAATGGGGCCGGTATACTGCGCCAAAAGTTTCGCCAGCGTCAGCACCTTTTCTTTGGCCCGCTCGCTGGTATAGGGGAAGCTATGGTAGTGCACCGCTTCCAGATAGACGCCGCGGCTGGCCACCATATATCCGGCCACGGGGCTATCGATGCCCCCCGAAAGCAGCAGCATCGCCTTGCCGCTGGAGCCCAGCGGCATGCCGCCTTTGCCGGGCAGAATGCTGGTATAGAGATAGGCCTGCTCGCGCATCTCGACGTAGACCGTGAGCTGTGGGTTTTTGATATCCACACTCAGGCCAGGGACATGCTCGAGAATATAGCCGCCAACTTCCGCCGCGATCTCCATAGAACTTAGGGGGTAGCGCTTGTCCGAACGCTTGCCTTTCACCTTGAAGCTGGCCTTTGAAAGCGAGAGACGCTCCATCTCGGCCTGCGCCAGCTCCGCCGCCTTTTGGCAGATGGCAGGCAAATCCTTTTCCATCTCATAGGCCGGGCTGACGGAATGCACGCCAAACACCTTGCACAGGGCATCCATTGCCGTTGAAATTTGGCTTTCTTCGATATGGCGCACATAAAACCGGCCATCGCCCTTTTTCACGCTGCCGCCAAAACGGCGCACAGCCGCGCTCATGCTGTCTTTGAGCATCTTTTCAAAGCGGGGGCGATTCTGGCCCTTGAGGTGGATCTCTCCATAGCGCACTAAAATAATTGGTATCATCGTTTATCTCCTGACAAAGCCTTGGTATTTTGCTAAAATTTCGCGGATTGCCGCGGCAGTCTGCTCCATCTCCTGGGCGGTGTTTTCCGGGCAGAAGCTCAGGCGCAGAGCGCACTGCGAAATATCCTTTGAAATGCCCAGCGCTTTATGAATGCGCGAATAGCCGATTTTTTTAGAGGAACAGGCCGAGCCCGTGGCGACGTAGATCTCCTTTTGCTCCAGCAGATGCAGCAAAACTTCGCCGCGCATGCCGGGAAAAGCGAGATTGAGAATGTGCGGCGCGCAGTGCTCCGGCGTGATGCAGACGGTGCCCGGAATTTGCAGGAGGCTTTGCTTTAGCTGCGCCTGCAAGGCGCGCATATGAGCGATTTTTTCCGTATGCCCATCCAGGTATTCCCGGGCGGCCTGGGCAAAGGCCAAAATGCCGAAGGTATTTTCCGTGCCGCTTCTCAGCGCGCCTTCCTGGCCGCCGCCGATGAGATAGGCTTTGAGCGGCGCGCCCTTTCGATAGAACAGCGCGCCCGTTCCCTTTAGGCCGTGAATTTTATGGGCGCTGGCGGTATAGTAGTCCACTTTGCTGGCGGCCATATCGAAGGGGACTTTCAAAAAGCCCTGAACGCCGTCTGAATGGAACACAGTCTCGGGGTTTTTCTGCTTGACCGCCGCAGAGAGCGCCGCAATATCGTTGATAGCGCCGGTTTCGTTATTTACATGCATGATGCTGACCAGCGCCGTCTGTGGACAAATGAGCGAAGCAACCTGCTCTGCATGAATCGTGCCATCCGGGGCCGGGTTCAGAAAATCCACCCGATGCCCCTCTTTTTTGAGCTCGGCAAACGCCTCATAGACGCACGGATGCTCATATGCCGTGGTGATAAAATGCAGTTTTTTGCCGCCCTGCTTTCTCCACCCTTTAAAGATGACGGTATTGGCGCCTTCCGTGCCGCAAGAATTAAAGAGCGCGCCGTCTGCGCGCAAAATGCCGCAGAGAAAATCCCGGGCCTGGCGCAGTTCCCGCTCGGTGCTCACCGCCGGTGGATACATAGCGGAAGGGTTGAACCACCCGTTTTCGATATGCTGCCCGAGAAGGGCCAGAAGGCTGGGCGAGGGTTTGGTTGTCGCCGCGTTATCCAGATAGATCATGCTATCCCTTTCCAAAAAACATCTAAATTGCTGAGAGAAATATTTTTTCAATCAAAATTTGTTTTTTCTATAAACTGCACTTATTTTACCACGCGGCGCCGCGATTGTCGAATAATACCTGCCAAAAAAAGAAATACTATCAGAAAAACAGGAGGGTTTTGCGATGAAAGAGTATCAAAACATTCCCGTGGATGATCTGGGCGCAAAAAACAGCCCACAGGAGCGGGAAATGCGCAATCAAATTTTAACAGAAAAGGACGTGCGTCATGAACATTAAGAAAAAACAGGAGATAGGCAACTACAATGAGTATGTCAAAGAGACGATGCCAAAATCCCATACGTTTTCCAGCTGTATCAAGGCGTTTCTGGTGGGCGGGCTGATCTGCGTCATCGGCCAGGGCGTTTCGGATATTGGAAAAAATTTGCTCAAACTGGATGAAAAAGGGACGGCCGCGTTTACCTGCATCGTGCTCATCTTTTTTGGAGCGCTGCTCACCGGCCTTGGCATTTACGATGTCATCGGAAAATTTGCCGGAGCGGGCAGCATCGTCCCTATCACGGGTTTTGCAAACTCCATGGTGTCCCCGGCGCTGGAGTATAAGAGAGAGGGATATGTCCTGGGCGTTGGGGCCAAGCTGTTTACCATCGCCGGGCCAGTGCTGGTTTACGGCATCTCGACTTCTGTGCTCGTTGGGCTGATCTACTTTATTTTGAACGCCCTGGGCGTCATTCAGCTTTAGGAGGGGAATATGGGCAAAAGAGTTGGAACTTATACCGTGCAGTTTGACCGCCCGGTGCTGATTCGAGGCAGAGGCAGCGCTGTGGGCCAGGAAGAAGGAAAAGGGCCGCTGGGCGGCTATTTCGACCAGATCGCGCAGGATGCGATGTGGGGCCAGGATTCCTTTGAAAAGGCGGAAAAGAGATTTTTCATGGAGGCCGCCAAAAAAGCCGTGGAATCGGCGGGGCTGGGGCTGAAGGATATTCACTATCTGCTGGGGGGAGATCTGCTCAACCAGATCATCTCTGCGAGCTATTCCGCCCGGGATTTGGATATTCCATTTTTGGGGCTATACGGCGCTTGCTCTTCTATGGCAGAATCGCTTTGCATCGGCAGTATGCTCATCGATGGGGGCTTTGCGCAAAACATTCTCTGCGCGACCAGCAGCCATTTTGCCACGGCTGAGCGGCAATTCCGCTACCCGCTGGAGCTGGGCACGCCCAAGCCGCCCACCGGCCAGGATACGGTAACCGGAGCAGGAGCGACGGTGATCTCGGCAGAGCAGGGTGATTTGGAAATCAAATCTGTTACTGTGGGCCGAGTGGTGGATTTTGGCATTAAGGATGCCAACAACATGGGAGCGGCCATGGCGCCGGCGGCTGTGCAGACAATTCTCTCGAATCTGGAGGATCTTGGCGTCGAGCCCAGCTACTACGATGCCATCATCACGGGAGATCTCGGCATTTTTGGCTCGGATATTCTGGTGGATCTGGCGGGCAAAAACAACG
>JAHZHM010000333.1:6563-9049 GCA_019420265.1 Clostridiales bacterium | reverse complement strand
CATGCTCGCACAGCCTCTGCCCGCCGCACACGTTGCCTCCGTATGCCGTGCTATACCCGAATGATAGATCTGCAAAACATTTTAGTCCTGCACACGCCGCTCCACCCGATTGAAGGGCTGCAAAATCTGTCAATCCCACACGCGCTCCTGCGGAGAGTATACCCGAATGTTGGGAACGCAGAACTTGCCAGCCCCACACGCGAAGCCGCTGGCCATTTTGCCAGAGAGTGCATGCTCGCACAGCCTCTGCCCGCCGCACGCGCTGCCTCCGTATGCCGTGCTATACCCGAATGATGGGATGGAAAAATCTGTCAATCCCGCACGCGCTGCCGTAAGTCATTTTGCCAGAGGGCGCATGCTCTCCCGTGTTGTGCCGACCGCACGCGGGCTAATAATTATTTTTTCTAAAAACACATGCTCCCCTGCTTTCCGTTTTTCGCACGCGAAGCCACTGGCCATTTTGTCACAGAACACATCCTCTCACAGTCTCTGCCCGCCGCACGCGCTTTCTCTTCACACCATTCCATTATCATAGTAAGGGGTATGGGGGCTTGCCCCCATGTTTACCATTAGCCCTTGACCTTCGCCCCCATGTTAGCTTCGGCCCCCACCCCGACCCCGCGCCGCAGACCGCCCTGGCCGGGAAATAATTTTTTTAGGGGACTATTTTATGCGCAGATGGGTGTCGAAATTTCAGAAAAAACTACAGGTTGTATTGCAATGGTTTTTTCAAAATTCCACAAAATCGGTGTAAATCGATAAACATGAGTTATCCACAACTGTTGATAACTTTTACGCATTTTGTGGAATTCTTTTCAAAAAAGCAGGGTTTTGGGTGGTTTTTACACAAAATTTCATCAACAAAATGTGGATAACTTTGTTTTTTATGTGGATAACTATAAAAATTATCCACATTTTGATAAAAATAATTTCTGCCAAATCCCATGACATCTACCACAAGATTATGTTATACTAACACCGAAACGGGAAATAAATACACTCCGGTTTCTTTTTGTGGTATACTATTCTCACGGTATTCGCCGGGGCAAAAGGTCAAGGGCCAATGGTGAACATGGGGCAAAGCCCCATACCCCACTATTATTATGAGGTAGTGCGAGAAGAAAGTTTGTGCGATGGGCAAAAAATGGGGGAGCATGTGCTCTCTGGCAAATTAATTACCAACGTCGCGTGCAAAACTGACAGATTCCACATTCCCACCAATCGGGTATTGCCCTCCGCAGGAGCGCGTGCAGAACTGGCAAATTGTGCGTTCCTATCAATCGGGTGGGGCGTCGCGCGCGGGCTAGCAAGCTTCATGTTCCCGACATTCGGGTGTGGTCTGCTTGTGGAAAAAACTGCGTTCCTCCTTAGCACGGTTGGCAGAGCATACGGCTGGTTGCCGAACGTCATAACCAAATCGTGCGGGCAGGATAACCTCATTATCATGAGGTTATTGCTCTTAGCATCGCACAACTTGTGCCAGCATGTATTTTTTGACAAACTGATTGCCGGCGACGCGAATGGGAATGGCAAATTTCACGTTACTTCCAATCGGGTATGAAAAGGGCATGGGTGAACATGGGGGCAAGCCCCCCATACCCCATTACTATCATGATGGGATAGTGCGGGAAGAACCTCGGCAAACATGGGGGCAAAGCCCGCCCCCTTACTATATTACTATAGTTGGATACTGCAAAAAGAAAGGCCCTGCGGCACGGACATCCTATGCGAGCATGCGTCCTCTGGCGAAATGGCCAGCGGCTTCGCGTGTGGAAACGGCAAATTGTGCGTTCCTATCAATCGGGTGCAGCGGCGCGCGCGGGACTGAAACGTTCTGCCGCCCCATCATTCGGGTATCGCACGGCACACGGAGATAGTTTATTCGGCAAGCACATAATGTGCCAGTATTTGCCCACTCAAAAAATGATGATCACCCCGCGTGCGGAAATAACAATTTCTGCATTCCTGCCATTCGGGTATTGCCCTCCGCAGGAGTCGGGTATAAAAAGGAAAAGATTATGAATTCATTTACTGTGCTCTGGGAAGCAGCGCTCAAAAAACTGGATACGTATTTCTATCTGAACAACAACGGCACTGCTTTCAACACCTATATCAAAACGCTCTCCCCGCAGTTCGAGGAGAACGGCAGATATGTGTTCCGTGTGCCCAATGTGCATCACCAGGAACTGGCCGGCCGGTTCATCCGGCAGATTTCCGATGCCATGAAAGAGGCCTACCGCGAGAGCTATGGCCAGGAGCGCGCTGTGGAAATCATCATCATGACGGGCCAGGAGCTGGACAACATGCTGCTGGAAAAACAGGCGCCCAAAATCAACCTAGGCGACATC
The DNA here is from genome assembly GCA_019420265.1 of Clostridiales bacterium. GTDB lineage: Bacteria > Bacillota > Clostridia > Christensenellales > Christensenellaceae > QANA01. Next base: position 6,701 of record JAHZHM010000333.1, on the reverse strand, counting down.
GTCCTAAACCCCAACTATACGTTCGAGACCTTCGTGGTGGGCAGCTCCAACAACCTGGCGCACGCCGCCAGCCGGGCCGTGGCCAATGCCCCGGGGCTGGCGGATAACCCGCTGTTCATCTACGGCGGCGTCGGCCTG
>JAHZHM010000333.1:0-6553 GCA_019420265.1 Clostridiales bacterium | reverse complement strand
GGGAAAAACCCATCTGATGCACGCCATCGGCAACCGCATTTTGGAGAACAACCCCACGGCCAAAATCATCTATATCACCACCGAAGCCTTTACCAACGAGTTCATCGAATCCATCCAGAAGCACACCACCGAGGCGTTCCGCAACAAGTTCCGCAAGGTGGACGTGCTGATGATAGACGATATTCAGTTCATCTCCAAAGCCCAGGGGACGCAGGAGGAGCTGTTCCACACCTTCAACACCCTGCGCGAGGCCAATAAGCAGATTGTGCTTTCCTCGGACAAGCCGCCGTCTGAAATTCCAAAGCTGGAGGAGCGCCTGCTCTCCCGCTTCCAATGGGGGCTTTTAACAGACATCGGCCTGCCGGACTACGAGACCCGCGTGGCCATTTTGAAGCAGAAAGTGCCGCATATCAAGGAAATCATCCGCTGCAACCTGGAGATAGACGAGGCCGTCATCAGCTATATCGCCTCCAAGGAGGATACCAACATCCGGGATTTGGAGGGCGCGCTGACCAAAGTTATCGCCAGCGCACAGCTGGAGAACGGCATTTCCTCCATCACGCTGCCCATCGCCGAAAAGGCGCTGCAGACTTTCTTCTCTGGCGGGCCCAGCACCCGGGTGATTACGCCAAAGCAGATTGTCTCCAAGGTTTGCGAGTATTACGACATCACCGAGGAGGACATCAAGAGCAAAAAGAAGAGCCGTGAAATCGCCTTCCCCCGCCAGATTGCCATGTATCTGCTCAAGAACATGACCGAGCTGACGTTCCAATCCATCGGCGAGCTGCTGGGCGTAACCAACCACACCACCGTGGTTTACGGCGTCAAGAAAATCACCGAGGCCATGGCCGCCAGCACCGAGCTGGCCAGCACCATCGGCGACATCACCCAGAAGATTAAGGATTTCTAAACGCAGCAATAAAAAACCGCCAGCCAGGCGGTTTTTTTGTGGGGAAGGTCAAGGGCTTTTCTTAATCATGGGGCCAAGCCCCATACCCCACTACTATTATAATAGGGTAGTGCGGGAAGAAGGTTTGTGCGGTAAGCACGGTCTGTGCGAGCATGTGCTCTCTGGCAAAATGGTTGTCGGCATCGCGTGCAAAACTGGAAAGCTCTGCGTTCCATCAATCGGGTGTGGAAAAGTCAAGGGCCAATGGTAGACATGGGGGCGGCGCCCCCATACCCCCATGAAAAGACAAAATGGGGGAGCATGTGCCTAATGGCAAACTGGCTATCGGCGTCGCGTGCAGGGCTGGCAGATTTTTCTGTTCCACCATTCGGGTGCGGTGTGCCCTCCGCAGGAGTGAACATGTAATGACTGACAGAATGATTGTCAGCGGCGTGAGCGAGATTAACAATCTCTCCATTTTCTCAATCGAGTGTAGAAATACCCCATTCTTTTCTTAGCAAATCAAGAACGGAATTTTTCATATTGCCGTAAATTCGCTCAGAACTGGCCAAACCGGATATTTTTTTCAAAACTTCTTCCGAAAATTCAATTTCTCCTGTCTGAATTTTTTCTGTCAGCACCTCATGAATTTGGCGGGCATTCTCCTTCTCCTCCAACTCTGCAAACAGATCATCAGATTTTGAAGGAAAACAATCTGTCTTCATGCGCCCGCAGTGTCCGCAAATAGTTTCTTCCTTCTTATTTTTTGTTCCGCAGACGCATTGCCACTCGCTCTCCGTCTCGGCAAAATTGCAGATTGCATCCACTCCGTAGGCTCTGCGCAGCCCAAGTAATTCCTCCGCAGATAATCCATACGGCTGATTTTGTGCCTGGTTTTCTAGAACAACATCGTCAAAAATAATCTGATCTACATAAACCGATGCGCTCTCTGACAGCGTCTTGACTTCTTCAAGGGGAAGATCGACAGCATAAAATTCTGTCTCACCCAAATAGCCGTTGCAGTATTTTTTATACTCTATCTTCAAAAATTTGATATTGACAGGAGCGGTCTTCTTTCCAAAAATAGTGAAAAATGCAATATCAGCGCTGAGTGTTTTTGTAAGCATATCCTTTGAGAGAAAAGAAAGTTTTACCTGCGTGCCGTTTTTATCGGCAATCACTTCCGCAAAAGCAGGATAAATCGGCATGGAAGTATTATAATCGGAAACAAAGCATTTTTTTCTCGTGATTTCCAGCTGCTCCTGCAAAATCGGCTCTATATAGACAGCCGTCCCATTGGCAGATACGGCCACCAAATCGGCTGAGAAAACATTATAATCAATATCAACCCCAATAATTGCATTTGCGCCGAGCTTTTTCGCAAACTCTTCCAGGCATTCAACTGCTTCTTCCTTTGCACCCCGCATTTTATCAGCATAGGCGTTGCTTTTTATCCCAAACGTATCCGAAAAACTAGCTTCTAAAGTACTGAAGAACCCTGTTCCCAGCACACATTCCCCTGAGCAGATCCCAAGATATTTTTTTATCGCATAACCTTCAAAATTATAGCCGGACGTGAGAAGCAAATTGCTCATTTTCTATTTTCTCCCTTTCTGTCAATCTATAAATTTATCATACCATAAAAAAACAGCTGATTAAATGATTTTATCAGCGCATTTTATGATTGATTTAAAGTCAACAGTTTATCAGCACGCCCATTTTCAATTTTCTCAATCTTTCTTTTTCTGGCAATCTGGCCCGAACTATGATATACTTTGTTATATAAAATAGGGTAATTTTTCTGCCTTTTTCAAACTTTCCTACTATATTATATATTTAATTGACAGAACGGCAGAATTTATACCCGACTCCTGCGGAGGGCGCACCCGATTGAAAGAATTGTGGAGATTGTCAGTTCTGCACACGCCGCTGGCAACTATTCTGTCAGATGGCACATGCTCGCATATCATGTGCTTGCCAAAAAATTGTCTCCGTATGCCGTGCGCAGCACCTCCTGCGGAGGGCACACCCGATTGAGAGAATGGCGAAGATTGTCAGTTTTGCTCACGCCGCTGAAAGTCATTTTGTCAGAGAGCACATGCTCGCATATTTTTTGCCCGCCGAGCCCTGCTTTCTATTCATCATGTGCCCACCGCACGCGCTTTCTTTCCGCACTATCCCATTCCCATGTCCCAGTAATGGGGGTATAGGGGCTCTGCCGCACCCGAATGGTGGAACAGAAAAATCTGCCAGCCCTGCTCGCGACGTTGACAGCCAGTTTTCCATTAGGCAAATGCTCCCCCATTTTGTCTTTTCATGGGGGTATGGGGGCTTTGCCCCCATGATTAAGAATAGCCCTTGACCTTTCCCCCTCCCCTGTCCATATCTTGGTGATAACTTTAGGATAAGCCGTGGGCAGCGGGTGGATAAACACAGGCGCGGCGCGAAAATGACAGAGTAAAAAAGGCTGCGTGCAAAAGTTATGCACAAAACCAGGCGGTTTTCCACCTTTCAAACACAGTCTTTACACAGGAATTGCACAACCGCAACCGCCCAAAAACCGCGGCAGTAAGCCAAAAAAAGCGAAACTGACAATATCAACAGCCCCTACTATTACTACTACTATATTCTATATTTTATAGGTATCACAAAGGAGAGAACAAATGAAGTTTACCTGCAACAAAGAAGAACTTGTCAAAGGCATTAACGTCGTCATCCGGGCGGCCTATGGAAAATACCAGAAATCCATCTTGGAATGTATTCATATCATCGCCAGAGATGGACGGCTGACGCTGGATACATTCGATACCACTACGGCCATCAAGACGTCTGTTTACGCGGAAGTCTCCGAGCCTGGGCAGACGGCCATCCCGGCGCGGGTTTTCTACGACATCGTCTCCAAATTCCCGGCGGGGGAAATCTGTTTTGAGCGGGAAGGCTCGACGATACTCGTCAAGGGGGAAAACAGCAAGGCCAGCCTGCAGGAGATGGATGCCGAGCAGTTCCCCTCTTTCCCGGCGCTGGAGGGCGAGCAGCTTTCTATCAACCGCCGCGTTTTCCGGGAGATGGTGGACAAGACGGCCTTCTCGGCATATATGGGCGAGGACAAGCCGATTTTCACCGGTCTGCTGTTCGAGACGGACCCAGATGCGGGCCGGATTCACGTGGTGGGCATCGACGGCATTCGCCTGGCCAAAAACTCTGCGCCCATCTCCTGCAAGGAGAAGCTGCGGGCGGTCATCCCGGCCAAGACGCTCAAAGAGGCATCCCGCATCATCGGCGACGAGGACAGCGACATCAGCCTGTATTTCTCCCAGAACGCTTTCTTCATCACCTGCGAGGACACCATTATCTATACGCGCCTGCTGGACGGCGAGTTTATGAACTATGAGAGCATCATCCCTCGGGAATACAAGACCCGGGTGCGCATCGAGGGCAAGATGATTGCCAGGAGCCTGGAGCTGATGCTGGTGCTGGCCAAGGAGGATGGCAGCAACCTGATTCGCATGGAGATTGGAAATTCCTCGCTCAAACTGGGCTCGGCATCCGAATACGGCGCGGCGCAGGATGAGGTGCCGATTTTCATGGAGGGTGAGGTGCTCAAAATCGCCTTCAACGCCAAGTATTTGCTGGATGTATTCCGGGTGGTGGAGGACAAGGAGGTCTTTATGGAGTTCGACAGCCGCCTCAAGCCCTGCGTCATCCGCCCCATCGAGGGCGACAAGTTCCTCTATCTGGTGGTGCCCGTCAACGTGGCCTCCTAGGATAGGGGGAAAAGTCAGAGGCCGAGTTTGCCCTCTTAAGGTCAAGGGCTTGGGTAAACATGGGGGCGGGGCCCCCATACCCCCTTCACTATGAGAATGGGGGTAGTGCGCAAAGAAAGTGTGTGCGGCGGGCACATGATGGATAGAAAGCAGGCTCGGCGGGCAAAAAATGTGTGAGCATGTGCCCTCTGGCAGAACGATTGTCAGCGCCGCGTGCGAGACTGACAGATTCTACATTCCCGCCAATCGGGTGCGGTATGCCCTTCGCAAGAGCAAGAAATTTTGTGCTGGCCTATCATGATGATAAGATGGGGTATGGGGTGAAACCCCATGTCTAAGAACGGCCCTTGTTGCAGAGCCTGTGCGAGCATGTGCTGACTGGCAAAATGGCTGGCAACGTCGCGTGCGAGACTGACAGATTCTACATTCCCGCCAATCGGGTGCGGTGCGCCCTCCGCGGGAGTGATAAATTTTGCACTGGCCTATCATAATAATAAGATGGGGTATGGGGTGAAACCCCATGGTTAAGAATGGCCCTTTTCACACACACTGTGCGAGCATGTACTTTCTGACCAACTGGTTGTCAACAGCGCGAGTGGGGCTGGCAGGTTTTGCTACCCATCATTCGGGTGCGCCCTCCGCAGGAGTCGGGTGTAGAAATGAGAATACGAAAAATCGCCCTGAAAGATTTTCGCGGGTTTTCCAGGCTGGAGCTAGATGGCTTTTCGGAGAAAGTCAATGTGCTCATCGGAAAAAACGCCCAGGGCAAAACCAACTTCATCGAGAGCATCAACTACCTCTCCTGCGGGAAATCCTTCAGGGGCGCTTCGGGTGCGCAGATGGTGCGGGAAGGCTGCGAGATTTGCGGCATTCGGGCGGAGTATTCCAAAAAAAGCCACAATGGAAAGGTGGAGGTCGTCCTGCAAAAAGACGGCCGGCGCAGTATCAAAGTGAACGGCCTGCCGGCAAAGCGCATGGCCGAGCTGATGGGCGTGGCCAACTCTATCGTGTTCGCGCCCGAGGATTTGCAGACGGTCAAAGGCTCGCCCCAGCTGCGTCGCCGGCTGATGGACATTGAAATTTCCAAAATGCGCACGGCCTACTATCTGGAGCTGCAAAAATACTACACGATTTTAAAGAGTAAAAACAAGATTCTGAAGGAACAGAAGATAGATGACGCTCTGCTTAGTGTGTATAACGAGGCGCTTTGCCAGAGCGCGGAATACATTATGAAAAAGCGCGAGGCGTTTTTGGCCAAGCTGGAGCAGGCTGCCGGGGAGATTTTCTCGTTTTTGGCGGGCGGCGAGCAGCTGACCATTCGCTACCGGGCTTGTGCGGAGCTGAGCCATTTGCCGGACAGCATTTTTTTTAAGCTGCAATCGGCCGAGCGCCGGGAGAAGGAGCTGCATACGGCCATGGTCGGCCCGCACCGGGAAGATTTGGAGATTTTAATCAACGGCAGAGACGCCCGGCTGTTTGCCTCCCAGGGGCAGCAGCGCACGGCCATGCTGGCCATCAAGCTGGGCTGTGCGAAAATCGCGCAGGAGGCCACGGGTGAGGCGCCGATTTTGCTGCTGGACGATGTTTTTTCCGAGCTGGATATTGGGCGGCGGGAGCGTTTGCTTTCGCTGACCGGCGAAAACCAGGTTTTCATTACTGCGACGGACGCCGCGGGTGTGGAGGGTTTTGCCGGGGTACAGTTCTTCCGGGCAGAGCAGCACGAGATTACTGCCGTCAGGTGAGGGCGGAAGGCTGGTGCGTGTTCGTAAGCATGGGGCGAAGGTCAAGGGCCAATGGTGAGCATGAGGGCGGGCTCGTCCTCTTAAGGTCAAGGGCTTTTTTTAATCATGGGGGCGGGGCCCCCATACCCCCTTTACTGGGATATGAGAATGGGATAGTG
>JAHZHM010000332.1:836-8853 GCA_019420265.1 Clostridiales bacterium | reverse complement strand
TAGTACATACACGTCGAAACCGAGCCGGGAGTCGGATAAAAATCCTGCACCTGATCTGGGATAAAGCCGCTTTGATTCAAATATTCCGCCAGTTCGATGGCATCTTTGAGCGTCGAACCGGGATGCGAGCAGATAAAATACGGCAGCACATGCTGGCGCTTGCCCGCCTGCTTGCTGGCGGCCTCGAACTTCTTCTTAAACTTCTCATATACCGCAATGCTCGGCTTGCCCATCAGATTCAGCACCCGGCTGGAGCAATGCTCCGGAGCGACTTTCATTTGGCCGCTGGTATGATAGCAGGCAAGCTCCCGAATGAATGTATCATCCTGGTCCAAAACGGCATAATCGTAGCGCACGCCCGAGCGCACAAACACCTTTTTCACACCCGGAATTTTGCGCAGCGCGCGCAGACTTTCCAGGTATTTACTGTGATCCACAATCAGGTTTGGGCAGGGCTTAGGCGCCAAACAGCGCTTGCCCGGGCACATGCCCTGCGTCTCTGCTTTTTTGCAGGAAAGCCGCGTAAAGTTCGCAGTGGGGCCGCCCACATCGTGAATGTAGCCTTTGAAATCCTTTTTCTGCGTCAGCGTCTTTGCCTCTCGCACCAGCGACTGCACGCTTCTGCTCTGAATATAGCGCCCCTGATGGAAGAAGATCGCGCAGAACGCACAGCCGCCATAGCAGCCGCGGTTGGAAACCAGCGAAAACTTGACCTCCTTCAGCGCCGGAATCTCCTTTTCATAGGAAGGGTGCGCCTCTCTTGTGAAGGGCAGCTCGTAGAGATCGTCAAACTCCATTTCGCTGAGCGGCTCGGCCGGCGGGTTCTGCACCAGATATGTTTCTCCGTGCTGCTGCACCAACGTGCGCCCCAGCAGATAATCCTGCTCGCGGTAGCTGGCTGCAAAGGCCTTTGCAAAGGCCGTCTTATCCGCCGCTACCTGCTCGAACGAGGGCAGCATCACCTTTTCCTCATAGACCTGCTCGGGGCTTTGGGCCAGATAGGCTGTGCCCCGCACATAAGTGATATCCGAAATCGCGATTCCCGCCGCCAGCGCCTCGGCAATCTGCGCCAATGGCTTCTCCCCCATGCCATAGACCAGCAAATCCGCCCCGGAATCCACCAGCACCGAGGGCATCACCCGGTTATCCCAGTAATCGTAGTGCGCCAGCCGCCGCAAGCTGGCCTCTATTCCGCCGATGATAATGGGCACATCCGGGTAGCACTCCCGCAGCATTTTGGAATAGACGGTAACAGCGCGCCTGGGGCGCAGCACCTCTCCGCCCGGGGAATACATATCGTATTTTCTGCGCACACGGTTTGCCGAATCGAGGTTGACCATGGAATCCATATTCCCGCCCGAAACCAAAAACGCCAGCTTTGGCCGCCCCAGCGCCTGATAAGAGCGCCGATCGCCATAGTTGGGCTGGGCAAGAATAGCCACGCGATAGCCCAGGTTTTCCAAATACCGGCCAATCAGCGCATTGGCAAAGGAAGGGTGATCGACATAGGCATCCGGCGTTACCAGAATGAAATCCGGCTGGCCAATGCCCCTCTCTTCCAGCTCTTTTTTTGAGATCGGCAAAAATTCTTCGTACATCTTCTCTCCCTTTTGATGCGGCCTTTGTCCGAACGATTGCGCCGGTTTTCTTCCGGCCGTTTCTATTGCTTTTTGCTCCTGCATATTCTTTTCAGTAAATAACCTGCCAGTGCCGCAGCGCCAAGCGCCAATGCTGCCCCGAATATTATCCCAAATACCGCCCGGCTTTGCACACCGCATAAAATGCCTATGAAACAAATAAAGGCACAATCCACGGCGACGAAAAGGCACCTGATCAGTTTGGAAATTTTCGGGTTGTTGAGCAAATCCGCAATCAGCGGCTCCATTTTCGGCTCTCCTTCGCATCTTTTATGAAAAAAACCACGGAAACCGTGGTTTTTTGCGTTTGAGCCGGACAATAAGCCGAGTTCTGTCGCGGATGGCCATCTGTCTTGGCTTGCCGTTGCCGGCAAGCTCTAGCGATTACATGAAGCTTAGCGGGCCGCTATTGAATGCTCCCATATCAATCTTGCACCAAGCGGGGTTTACAGGGAGCTTCTGTCGCCAGAAGTTCCGGTGAGCTCTTACCTCGCCTTTCCACCCTTGCATCCTGGCTGGGCCAGGGTTGCGGTATATCTCTGTTGCACTTTCCTTGGAGTCGCCTCCACCGGGCGTTACCCGGCGCTCTGCCCTACGGTGCTCGGACTTTCCTCACTCAAAAGAGTGCAGCCATCTAGTCCGCTCAAACAAAACCATTATAACACAATTAAAATTCTTCCGCAATTCTCGCAGTGCACCAGCTTATCCGAGCTTGCCACCGAAGAAGCGACGCCGGAGGGAAGCTGAATCTTGCACCCATCGCAGCGGTTGTCCTGCAGAATTGCCACGGGCGTCGGCCGAATCCCCTTGATGCGCTTATATTCCTCCAGCACCTCTTGGGGAATCCCCTGCCCTGCCTGCTCCAGTTTGTCTTCCAGCACTTTGAGCTCCCCAGAGCCGGCGGCAACTTCTTTGTCATACTGCACTTTGAGCTGATCGTATTCCGCCTTTGCCGTGCGCATTTTCAGCAAAATCTCGCGGATCAGCTTATCCGTCTGAACAATTTCCTCGCGGATCTTGGCAATCTCCGAACGAACATGCGCCGCCGCGTCCGAAATTTTCTCGCTGTTCTTGACCAGCTCCTGCACCAGCTTCTGATCCAGCTCGGAATCGTCGCACTCCGAATAGTATCCGATGTCCTTAGAGACTTCCTCCATCTCAGCTATCAGCTTTTTGCTCTGCGCATTCAGCTCTGTCAGCGCGTTCTGCTTGACAACCGCTTTGCTCTCGGCATCCGAAATCTTGCTCTGGCTGTTTTGCATAAAGCGCTTCAGCTTAACAAGCTGTTTTCTCGTGGGAGTATCCTGTATTTTCCGTTTATAAGCATCCAGCTCCATATCCACCTGCTGGTATTGCCAAAGTTGCTGCAAATTCTCCAAATCTATAACCTCCCTGTATATCAAATCTGCAACCGGTTTGCGGTTGCAGAAGCATTAACAAAACTCATAGGGCCGCTTTTTTCTCTGCGGACACATTACCTCTATCTTAGAGTTTAACTCATTTTGAGCGTTTTGTAAACCTTCGCGCAGAGCGTCTATAAAGATCTTCTCTGTGTCGTAGTGCCCTGCCTCCACCAGCGTCATGCCTAAAACTTGAGCCTCGGCGTAGTAATTGTGCTTCACTTCCCCGGTGAGAAACGCATCCGCGCCGGCTCTGGCCGCGTCCGCCAGAAACTCGCTTCCCGCTCCGCCGACGCAGGCGACCTTGCGGATTTCCCTGCCCCCGTCTGCCATCCGAAGCACGGGCAGTTTTAATACCTGTTTCACTTTCTCCGCAAATTCCGCCGGAGCCAACGCCCGCTCGTATACCCCAATCACGCCAATTCCGCTCGTCATTTCGCCCTGCGCATTCCAGCTTTGCGCAACCAAAGGCCGCCTCTCTTCCAGCCCAAGCAGTTTTGCCAGCTGCTCGTTCATGCCGCCGGGGGCACAGTCATAAGAGGTATGCGCCGCATAGAGGTTCAGCCCGGCATGCACCGCCTGCAAAAACAGCTGATCCACAGGCGCCGCGCAGGAAAACTTCTTCTGCGCCGAAAACAGCAGCGGGTGATGCGAAAGGATGGTGTCGCAGCCGCATTCTATCGCCTCCCGCAGTGTTTCCTCCGTGATATCCAGGCAGATAAATACCCGCTCCACGCGATCGTGCTGGTGGAGTGTCAATCCGCTGTTGTCCCAGTCATACGCGCAGGCCAGCGGCGCAACCCGCTCCACCAGCTCTGAAAATCTTTTTACCGATATTGCCATACTAGTTCTCCTCCAGCGCCCTTTGATAGAGTGCCAGCAGCTCTTTTGCCTTTTCTGCGGCCAGCGTTCCCGCTGCCATCTTGGCGATCTGCTTTTGCACCGTCGCCTCATGCTGCACATAGCTTTGCCAATGCTCATCCCTTTGGGCATTTCTGCCAACCAACAGCTCCATGGGCGAATAGGCTGGCTCCTGCCCGACCCGCACTTTCAAAATCGGATAAAATTTTCCCTTTTCCCGGGAAATTTCCTCTCGCTCGATCAAAAATCCCGAATCATTCAAATATTGCCGCAGGCTATCCGGGTAGTTATGCGGGCAAAGCACCAGATATCGCGCCCCCCGCGCCACTTTCCATCCCTGCTCCAAAATGCTCATGATCAGCGGGCCGCCCACGCCCGCAATGACGATGCCCTCTGCCTCTCCCGGCTCCAATACACTCAGCCCGTCTCCTAGCCGGCATTCCATTTGCCCTGCCAGCCCCAGTTGCTCTGCCAACGATTCTGCTTTGGCCAGTGATCCTGCGCTGATATCTGCGGCAATCGCCTTCTCCGCGCGCCCAGACTGAATCAGCTCTGCGCATAAAAAGCCATGGTCGCAGCCAATATCCGCCACCACGCGAGCCGGCTCGCAGTTTGCCGCAATTCTGGAAAGCCTTTCGCTTTTCATATGCGCTCTTCTATCCTTTCGTCGTATTGATTCCACGATCAAATGTGCCTTAAAATAAAAATGACAGCCTGGCCGTCATTTTTATTTTCCCTCTATTACAAACTGACCCAACAAAGCACTTTTTCCAGCCTTTGCTCATCTGCACTTTTTTATAAGCTCTATTCCAGATAATCCCGCAGTTTCTTGCTTCTGCTGGGGTGGCGCAGCTTGCGCAGGGCTTTTGCCTCAATCTGCCGAATGCGCTCTCTGGTAACCTGGAATTCCTTGCCGACTTCCTCTAATGTGCGGGCTCGTCCATCTTCCAGGCCAAAACGCAGTTTGAGCACTTTCATCTCTCTTGGCGTTAACGTATCCAGCACGTCCATCAACTGCTCTTTCAGCAGCGTAAACGCAGCGGCTTCTGCCGGCGCCGGTGCATCCTCGTCCGGAAGGAAATCTCCAAGGTGGCTATCTTCCTCTTCCCCGATCGGCGTTTCAAGAGAAACCGGCTCCTGGGCAATTTTTAAGATCTCCCGCACTTTTTCTTCCGGGATGTTCATCTCTTTCGCCAGCTCTTCGGGAAGCGGATCTCTGCCATATTCCTGCAAAAGCTGCCGGGAAACGCGCACGAGCTTGTTGATCGTCTCTACCATATGCACGGGGATGCGGATCGTCCGTGCCTGATCGGCGATCGCCCGGGTAATCGCCTGGCGAATCCACCAGGTTGCATAGGTTGAGAATTTATACCCTTTGGTATAATCAAACTTTTCAACTGCTTTGATGAGCCCAAGGTTGCCCTCCTGAATGAGATCCAAAAAAAGCATACCTCTGCCCACATAGCGCTTTGCAATGCTGACAACCAGGCGCAGGTTGGCCTCTGCCAGCTTTTGCTTGGCCGTTTCATCGCCCTCGCCCATGCGAATCGCCAGCTCGCGCTCTTCCTCCGCCGTTAAAAGCGGAACTTTTCCGATCTCCTTGAGATACATCCGAACCGGATCATCGATGCTGACATTGCTCGGCACTGCAGATTCCAGCTCTTCTTTGGCCGTCTCCTCGTTTTCGAGCTTTGCCGCGTCTTCATCGATGACATCGATATTCATCTCTTCCAGCGCCTCATAAAGCTTTTCCATCTGTTCGGGCTTCATCTCAAATTCATCCAGGATATCGCTCATTTCCTTATAAGAGATGACACCCTTGGCTTTGGAGATCTCTAAAATTTTCGCAATCGCTTCTTCTTTGGAAGCAATTCTGCCCTTCTGAGTTTTGGCGTTCTTTTCGGTTTTTTCAGTCCTCTGGACGTCTTTGCTCAATCTATTTCACCTTCTAAAAAATATTATCCCAAATTTATTTCATTTTATGGAGCTGCTGATTGATCTGCCCGATCTCTCTCATCGCCGCTGCCCGCTCCGCAGCATTTTGTGCCTGCAGCATTTTTTGCTGTAATTGCTGCTTGTTTTCTTCCAGCCTCGCAATACGGATTTTCTTCAGCAAAGTCTCCGCATAGTCCTCTGCGCCCACTCCTATCGGCATTTTTACTTCCATAGCTTTTCCCAAAATTGCAGAGTCCTCCGGAAATACGGATATAATTTCGGCATAAGTAGGCAAAATTCCTCTTTTTATTTGCTCTTTCATGTAGGAAAGTATCTTCTGATAGGTTTGGTTTTGAAAAATCTCCTGCTCCTGCGGCGCATTCGCAAATTGCTCCGCCAGCTTGGGCGATTCCAAAAGCAAATAGAAGAGCTTAGATTCATCGTCAATTTCTGTTTTTACTAAATTCTGCTCATCTTCTGGAAAATTATGCAGGATTTCCTCCGCCTTGCGCCCCATCTGCATTTGCAGGCTCTGAATGGATAGCCCAGTCTGTCCAGCCAGCAGGCGCAGATAGCGCTCCTTCTCCAGCTCATTTTCCAGCTTTCCAATCTGCGCAACCGCCGCCGTGGCATACGCCACAATCTGATCGGCGTTTTGCATATCATACTGCAGTTGCAGCCGCTTGAGCTGAAACTCCATGGCCGAAAGCGCAGCAGACTTCGCCTTGGCAAACCCTTCCGGCCCATAAGCCTTGGCATAGTCGTCCGGATCCATGCCGTCCGGCATCTCGATCACAAGCACGGTAAGCCCCTCGGCCTGCAAAATCGGGATCGCGCGGTCCGAAGCGTTTTGCCCGGCATCGTCCCCATCATAGCAAAGGTAGACGGTGTTCACGAATTTCTTGAGCAGCTTGGCCTGCTCTTTCGTCAGCGCGGTGCCCAGGGAGGCGACGGCGTTTTTGACACCAATGCCCGCCAGCGCCACAACATCCATATATCCTTCCATCAGGATAATATTGCTCAGATTCCGCTGCTTTTTCACTTGATTGAGCGCATAGAGATGATAGCGCTTATTGAATAGGTATGTCTCGCCCGAATTGAGATATTTTGGGTTGCTGTCGTCCATCACTCTTCCGCCAAACGCGATGACATCTCCAAAGTGATTCTGGATCGGAAAAATCGCACGGTTACGGAAAAAATCGTAGACGCGCCCATCTCTTTGCCGGATAATCCCAGCATCCAGCATTTCCTTCTGTGTATAGCCCTTTTTGCTCAAAAACTGATAGGCATCATCGTAGCGATCTAGGGCAAAACCCAGCCCATAGGAGTTGACCTGCCCCAAAATCTTCCGTTTCTCCAAATACTCCAGGCCGATTTTGCCTTCTGGTGTTTTCAAGTTCTGGTGATAGTGCAGCGCCAGCTCCCGCATCATGCCATAGAGGCGCTTGCGGTATTCCTTTTTCTGCTGATAGCCGGTATCTTCCTGCGCTTCGGGCAGCTCCATCCCTGCCCTATCTGCCAGCAGCGTTACCGCCTCCACATAGGAGAGCTTTTCATGCTCCATGATGAAGTTGATGACGCCCCCGCCCCGCTTGCAGGAAAAGCAGTAGAACATCTGCTTGGATGGGCTGACGCTGAAAGAAGGGTTCTTTTCCGCATGCCAGGGGCAGTTCGCCCATAAATTTGTCCCCTTGCGCTTGAGCGGAACATATTCATTTATCACATCCACAATATCGCTTTTTTCAAGCAATCTCGCCAGCCATTCTTCGCTGAATCTTGCCATATCTCTTCCTTTATATCAATCTCGTGTAATTTTTTCTCTGCCGCTTAGAGCAGCGTCCAGCTATGCGGAATGAAAATCTGCTGGAAGCGCGTTACCGCATAGCGATCCGTCATGCCGGAAATATAGTCTGCCACACAGGCCAGCGGCCCTTCCTCTTCCAGAAAACGGCTATATTGGCCGGGCAGCTCCTCCAGATGCCCCAGATAGTATTCAAACAGCAGGTTGACGACTTCCTGCACTTTCTTTTCTTCTATTTTTGCAGCGCTATCCAGATAAACTTCTTGGAACATATAGTCCCGCAGCTGCGCCGTCGCCTCTTCCACTTCCTGGCTCATATGCAGCGTCCCTTCGCCGCTAGAGCTGACAATATCCGTGATCATGCGGTTGATGCGCTCGCTGTG
>JAHZHM010000332.1:0-826 GCA_019420265.1 Clostridiales bacterium | reverse complement strand
GTATGCCCGCGCACATCCAGGCAATCTTTGGGGAAATCGCCAATTTGGACGATACCCGCCCGCAGCGCATCGTCCATATCATGATTGAGATAGGCGATTCGGTCTGCATAGTTGACGGCCATTCCCTCCAGCGTCGCGGGCTTCATCCCTTTTCTATGGTGGTAGATCCCGTCCCGCACTTCAAAAGTTAAGTTAAGGCCCGTCCCATTTTCCAGCTTTTCCACAATGCGCAGGCTTTGCGCGTTGTGCTCAAACTTCATCTCCGAGTGCCCATTTTCATGGTAATAAGTCGTAATCGCGCGCTCGCCGGCATGCCCAAACGGCGTATGCCCAAGATCATGCCCAAGGGCAATGGCCTCCGTCAAATCTTCATTTAGAAATAGGCAGCGCGAGATCGTCCGGGAAATCTGCGCCACTTCCAGCGTATGCGTGAGCCGCGTCCGATAGTGGCTGCCCACCGGGTTGATGAACACCTGCGTTTTGTCTTTGAGCCGCCGAAACGCCTTGCTGTGCACAATGCGATCGCGATCGCGCATATATTCCGTGCGCACAGGGCTCTCTTCGATGCTCCATTGCCGCCCTTTGGTATTCTCGCAGAGCATCGCGTATTTGGAGAGCGTCTCCCGCTCTCTTTGATAAAAAACTTCCCGCATATTTTCCATAATTATAGATTTGACGAAACCAGCGAAAATCCTTCTATTTTCCGATTTTTTCAGCGTTTTACCCGGGAAAGGAAAATTTTGCCTTGTCATATTTCAAAATTTTCGTGCAAATACATAAAAAAGAGAAAATATGCGGCTTGCCGCTTTTTCAAACTTCATGAAAG
>JAHZHM010000331.1 GCA_019420265.1 Clostridiales bacterium | reverse complement strand
TGGCCGCCTTCTACGAGCTCATCCACCAGGCAATCTTTAAAAATTGCGCCCAGACCGTCTCCAGCAGAAACAGCCACCACCGCAATCTGCTTTTGGGGCTTTTCTTCTTCCACAGGGGAAAGCCCTGTCAGCGACTGGTGCTGTTCGCGCATATTATCGATCTTGATCTTAGAAAGCTGGCCCAATTCCAGCGCATATTGCAGCACTTTGCCCGGCATATTTGTATGCACATGCACTTTGATCAGCTCCGGATCGCCCACGACAACTAGGCTGTCTCCAATGGCCAGAAGCTTATCGCGCAACTGCTCGATGGTCTCTTCGGTAACATCCTTTGTATGCGTGATGAAAAATTCAGTGCAATAGCCAAATTCGATTTCCGCCGTGCTGATATCCTGCATGGCAGAAGCCGGAATCTGCTTGGGAAGCGAAAGATCCAGCACCGTCGTGATTTCCTCGCCATCCATGGCCATTTTAAAGCCCTTATAGATGACAATCAGCCCAGCGCCGCCCGCATCGACAACTCCGGCCTCTTTGAGCACAGGCAACAGCTCGGGCGTCTTTTGAAGCATTTTCTCGCCAGCGCCAATGACAGCCTCGATCAGATCCAGCAGCTCTGCGCCCGCATCCGCCTGTTTTCTGGCTTCCTTTGCCATGCTTTTGGCGACTGTTAAAATCGTACCCTCTTTGGGCTTCATCACAGCCTTATACGCCGCCTCGACGCCCATCTCGATTGCCCGGGCAAAGTCCTGTGCATCCAGCGTTTTCTGCTCTTTGGGGACGCTCTTAGAAAATCCCCGGAAAAGCTGGGAAAGAATGACGCCAGAGTTTCCTCTCGCACCTTTCAATGCGCCATCGCCAAAGGCCTGTACCATTTTTCCGACGTCCTGCGTCTGGCAGGCATTGACTTCTTTTGCCGCAGAAATCAGCGTCATCATCATGTTCGTCCCCGTATCGCCGTCCGGCACCGGGAAAACATTCAGATCGTTTAGATTTTGCTTATTTTTTTCCAAATAGTTTGCGGCAGAGATCACCATATCCCGGAACATCTGCGCATCTATCCTAAGCTCCGACAATTCCATTCCTCCTCAAAGCGTTACGCGTTTACACGTATCCCGCTTACTATAACATTAACTTCGCGCACAGTCAAACCCGTCGCCCGCTCTACCTGATAGCGGATCGTCTCAATAATGCTATTCGATGAGGCGGAAATTGCAAGCCCATATTGCACGACGATATACAGATCGATCCGAAGCTGGTGGGTTTGATCCGTAAATACCTTAACGCCCCGCTTCAGGTTCTCCCTGCCCAGCAGCTCGACGATGCCATCAGTCATTTTTGTAGACGCCATGCCCACGACCCCATAGCATTCCGTCGTCGCCATACCGGCAATCGAAGCGATATAATCATCCGAGTAGGTGATGCTTCCCAGATTATTTTCTAAAACGGCACTCATGTTCCAAGCCTCCTTATTATTTATGGTATTAACACTATTATATATTATTTTTCTCTGTTTTCAAGTACCCCAATGCCCGCAAAAGTTTCTATATTCGCAAAAACCCGAAAAATAACTATTGCAAGTTTTCCCGATTAGTGCTAAAATGTATCACGTTGTGAAGATCACTCATGAGGAGGTGTCAAAAATGGCCAAATATTGCGAAATCTGCAACAAGGGCGTTGTCTCCGGCAACAACGTGTCCCACTCGAATAAAAAATCCAAACGGAAATGGGCTCCCAATGTGCAAAGAGTCCGGGTTGTTGAAAACGGAACTCCCGTGAGAAAGTATGTTTGCACTCGTTGCCTGCGTTCGGGTAATGTGCAGCGCTCCGTCTAATTTGGAACATAATAAAACCGGTTGCTGATTGCAGCCGGTTTTTTCATATGCCCTTTTGCCCATTTCCTCTCATTTGAAAAACAGTTTCAAAATTCCCCGGATAAATTTCGGCGGCCGTACACAATAAACTTTCATGTTCCTCACCTCTCACATTTCAGCATTCTTTAAACATCAGTACCCCTACCACGATAAGCGCGACTCCAAAAATGAGGCACCAGATCCAGGCAGGCAGGATAAACAATACCAAAAGCGCTCCCAGTGCCAGCAAGATATAGCCAAGCAGCCGTTTCGCATTGCATTTGCCCATCTTCTCTCTCCCCAATCTTTCGCTTAGATACTTCATAATACTCAATCTATATGCACTTTGTGCCTCCCTTCATGCCTACAAGGACTGCCTCCCTTGCATTTGACAGCTTTTTTGCCGGCATGTTAAGATAAAAATGATCTGTCTTTGGAGGTGAACAATCGTGAAAATTTTAATCATAGATGGCCAGGGCGGAAGAATCGGCAAAATGCTCGTGGAAAAGATTCGGCAAAAATGGCCGGAACTGCCGCTCATCGCGCTTGGTACCAACAGCATCGCCACTTCCACCATGCTGCGCGCAGGCGCCGACGAGGGCGCAACCGGCGAAAATCCCGTGATCTACAACGCCAAGAGCGCGGATGTCATCATTGGCCCCATCGGAATTGTGCTGGCCAATTCTCTGCTGGGCGAAATTACGCCTGCCATGGCCGCTGCCGTCGCCCAAAGCGACGCTCAAAAAATCCTCATTCCCATGAATCGCTGTAAATCCACCGTCGCAGGAGTTGCGGAAGCTTCTTTGGCGGAATATATCGAGCTTGCAGCCAATTTGCTGCAAAAATTTCTGGCGGACAAAATTTGAGATTTCGGGAAATAAAAAAGAAGCCAAGCGGCTTCTCTTTTATTTTGCAATTTTGCAGCTTCTCTTACTGCTTTGTGAAGATCAGCGTTACAGTAACGCCTTCCTGCTCCTGATCCAGGCGCATCTCTGTGTCAGTGAATTTCGCGGTCATCGTGCCGGAAGGATCCGAAAGCGTAACCGTATCGCCGTCGACAGTATACTTGGAAGAAGCTTTCTGTTCATTCAGCTCGACAGTCACTTTGCCGCCCTTCTGGAAAGACAGCGTCATGGTGCCAACCAGAGCCTCCACATCGTCCTCACCCATTTCCATGTCCATTGCTTCGCCGCCGGTCAGCTTCCAAGTGGTACCCGTGAGCGCATCAGCAGGAGCGCCGCATGCCACCAGAGCCAAGGCCAAGATGAGCACGAAAGCTACACAAATCGTTCTCTTCATTGCTTTGTTCATTTCCTTCATTTCCTCCTGAAAGATTTTCCTCATCTATGGTATCATATCTTTTTTAAAATGGGTAGTAGAACTCTCATCTTAAAAAATTCTTAAAAAATTTCGTCTCAATACTCACTCTGTATTCTCGCCCATATTCGCCTTTTTCCGCCATTTTAACCCAGAATATTTCCTTTTTCTTACAATTTTACTATAATAAAAGCATCGAAAATACTAGGAGCAAAAATATGTTTCTCGCCGATCTGCATATTCATTCTCGCTATTCCCGGGCCACCAGCAAAAACTGCGCACCCGAAACGCTGGATCATGCTGCGCGCAAAAAAGGGCTGCACCTCATCGGGACTGGCGACTTTACACATCCCGCCTGGCGTCAGGAGCTTTCAGAAAAGCTCATCCCCGCCGAAGAGGGATTCTATCGCCTAAAAGACGAATTCATCTTGCCCTGCGAAGTCGCTCTGCAAGGCCCTGCGCCCAGGTTCGTCCTCTCCAGCGAGATCAGCTGCATCTATAAGAAAAACGGGCGCACGCGCAAAGTGCATTTGCTCATTCTCGTGCCCTCTTTGGAAAAGGCCGATGCACTCTCAAAAAAACTTGAGGCCATCGGAAATCTGCATTCAGATGGCCGGCCGATTCTGGGGCTGGACAGCAAGGATCTTCTGGAGCTGACGCTGGAAACCTGCCCGGATGCTATCTTTATCCCCGCGCATATCTGGACGCCGCACTTCTCCCTATTTGGCGCATACTCCGGCTTTGATACCATCGAAGAATGCTTTGAAGATCTGACCGCGCAGATTCACGCCCTCGAGACCGGCCTCTCTTCAGATCCGCCCATGAACTGGCGTCTGGAGGCGCTGGATCGCTACACCCTCGTTTCCAATTCAGATGCACACTCCCCGGCAAACCTTGCTCGGGAGGCAAATCTATTCGATACGGAATTTTCCTATCCTGCCATCAGCCACGCTTTGGCGCACCCGGAAACGCAGGAGTTCTACGGAACGCTGGAATTTTTCCCAGAAGAGGGAAAATACCACTACGATGGGCACCGCAACTGCGGCGTATGCCTCTCCCCAGAGCAAGCCATCGCTCTGGGCGGGATTTGCCCTGTATGCGGCAAGCGCCTGACCGCCGGTGTTTCTCACCGGGTGGAGGAGCTGGCAACTCAGCCGCTTGGCCGGCGCGCACCCTATGCAAAGCATTTTGAGAGCATTACCCCGCTTCCAGAGGCGCTCTCCTCTTGCCTTGGCTATTCGGCCAGCAGCCTGAAAATACGAAATTTACAGGAATCTTTGGCCAAGGAAATCGGCCCAGAACTATATATCCTGCGTGAGGCACCTTTGGAGCAAATAAAAGAAAAAGCTGGCCCGCTCGTGGCCGAAGGAATTCGTCGGCTGCGCGCAGGAGAGATAGTCGCCCAGCCAGGCTTTGATGGCGCTTATGGGAAAATCCAACTGATTGGCGAGGAAGAGCGTGCTTCCCTGCAAGGACAGCTTTCTTTTTTCACAAACGCGCCTTCCAAACCCGCTCAAAAACAAGCAGTTTCGCTCTCCCCCGTCGTTTTGGCACAGGCGGCCAAAGAGGAGCAGGCAGATTCTGCCGCTTCGCCCGATCACTATGGCCTCAATCAGCTGCAATGGGAGGCAGCTTCCAGCACAGCGCCGGTTATAGCCGTGCAGGCCGGGCCGGGCACAGGCAAAACGCGAACGCTGGTTTACCGCATCGTCTCTCTTTTGGAACACTCCGGTGCACCGGCATCGCAAATTACCGCTGTTACTTTCACCAATCAAGCGGCCTTGGAAATGCGCGAACGCCTGGCACGCGAACTGGGGCGCGGAAAAACCCGAGCGCTCAATATCGGCACATTCCATTCGCTCTGCCTTTCCCTGCTCAAAAAATGGAAACTAAGCCGCCCCATTTTAGAAGAAAACGAAGCATTGCTCCTGGCGCAGGAGATAGTCTCTTCCTTCTCGCTTCGTTTTTCGGCGAGCGGTCTACTGCGCCGAATCTCCGGCATCAAAAATGGGACGCTCTCGTCTTCCGAATTGCCGGATGGCGTGCTGGCAGCATATGAGCAGATGCTGGAATCCTATGGCGTGATGGATTACGACTATATTTTGCTCAAAACCATTGCCGCGCTGGAAAACGGCAAAGGAGAACGCTCTTTGGGCAGTTTTACCCATCTTTTGGTGGATGAATTTCAGGATATTAATCCCCTGCAATACCGCCTCATTCGGCTTTGGAAGCGCAACAATGGAAGTTTGTTCTGCATCGGCGACGCCAATCAATCCATCTATGGATTCCGCGGAGCCAGTGCCGAGTGCTTTGCTCATCTTGCCTCGGATT
>JAHZHM010000330.1 GCA_019420265.1 Clostridiales bacterium | reverse complement strand
CCCCTTTATAGAGCGCAATGAGCGTGTAGGCGGTTTTTTTCTGCGGAGACGGCGCATACTGCAAAAATACCGAAGCACCTGGCACAAACAGCTCTGCGCATCGGCCGGTATTGCGGATATGGACTCGCTCGCTTTTCCCGTGAACCAGGCAGATCCCGATAAAACGGTTCTCTCTGCGCACAAAAGTTCCGGGCACAATCTCATGATACCTCATGGTTATCCTCTGAATTTTCATCGTCTGGCTTGGCTTTTGCCGGGGCAATCGCCAGATCTACAAGAAGAGAGACACCTGCGCCGATTAAAGTATCGGCAACGCGGTTGAGTGCGTAAAAAACAGTATCCTGCTGTGTGCGCTCAAAATTGAGGGCGACGAGCAACACTACAGTGCAGGAAATCGTGCTGGCCAGCTGAAGATGAAAGACATTGCATAAATAAAGGTCAAAAATCAGAAAAAGCGGCACGACAATAAGGAAAACACCCTGGCTATAGCCGGGAATATATTCGCTCAAAAATGCTGCGATAAAGCCAATTAGGCCGCCCAGCGCCGTGCCTAAAAGGCGCATGAGGCTGAAATGCAGCGTCTCTTGGTTATTTTGCCGCATGCAGACAATGGCCGAAATGGCCGCGACGGTAATCGTCTCTGTGCGTTTCAGGCAAAAGCAGATTGCAAGCGTAAAGAAAACGGCAATGACCGTTTTGATCGAGCGCATTCCAGGGCGATAATGTAAATCCATGCTTTCTCTCCTTTTGCTTAGTATAAGCCAAGCCCTAAAATATGTAAAGATAATATAATCTTTGCATAATTATGTCGAATAACAGGCAAACTATCTTTGGCTGTATATCGCCAAAAGATGACAAGGCTTGGGATTGCCTCTATAATGAAGTTTAACAGAAAACCGATCGAAAGGGATGAATAAAATGAAAACATGTTTAAGGATTTTATGGCTCATTTCGGGAATTTTGCTCATCGCATGCGGCGTCTACGTTTTGCTGAACCCTGCGCAGACTTTAATTGGCATCGCTTCGCTAATCGGGCTTGCCGCCCTATTCTCCGGCGCTTTTTCTCTGGCCACTTATTTTACGCAGAAGGATGAACTATTTGGCTCAAAGGGGATTTTGCTGGATGGCATTTTGGATGTGATTCTTGGCATTTTGCTCATCATCTACCCCACCTCCTCTTTGATTGCGAATATTTTCTTAGGGCTGATGAGCCTTTGGGTGATCTCAAAGGGAGCGATGGCCGTCTATCATGCCGTTTTGGCAAAGGAGTTTGAGCGCCATTGGTATGTGCTGTTGATTATCGGGATTCTGCTCGTGCTCTTTGGAATTTTGGCGCTCATCAAGCCCATCATTACGATGGTAGCCATCAGCGTCATACTCGGTGTCTTTCTCATCTCGGATGGTATCGAGATTCTGGGGCACTGGTGGATGATTCAGAAATTCCGGAAAAACATCGGGCTATAATAAAAAATGCCGCAGACTAGTTTGCGGCATTTTTTTCTTTCCTCCTGCAATTTTTATCAAAAATTCTCTTGATTATTTCCAGTTTTTTACATATCATATAGAATAAAAGGTAAAAAATGTAAAAAGAGGTCGGAACATGAAGATAGAAAATGGCCTGGGCAGCAAGATTAGGCGCCGCCGGCAGGAATTACAGCTTTCGCAAGAGGAGTTGGCCGCACAGATTGGCCTGAGTGTCTCTCTGCTGCGCGACATTGAACATGGACGCGGCAATCCTACTATTAAAACGCTAAGCAAAATTTTCAGCGGATTGGGCATGGAGTTTGAATCCTTGTTTTCGAATGTGCAGCCGATTCTGGTTTCCGAGAATCCGG
>JAHZHM010000033.1 GCA_019420265.1 Clostridiales bacterium | reverse complement strand
GCCTGCGCCATCACCGACCACGGCGTGATGTATGGCGTGGTGGATTTTTATACTGCCTGCAAAAAAGAGGGAATCAAACCCATCATCGGCTGTGAGATGTATGTCGCCGAGGATTTGCGGGAAAAGAGCCAGGCAGCCCGGGAATATGCGCACCTGATTTTGCTGGCAAAAAATAACGAGGGATACAAAAATCTCATGCGCCTTTGCTCTATCGCATCGGTAGAGGGATACTACTATAAACCCCGCATCGATTATCAGACCATAGAAAAGCATAAAGAGGGGCTCATCTGCCTTTCGGCCTGCATTGCGGGGGATATTCCGCAGCTGCTGCTTTCGGGGCAGAAGCAAAAAGCATATGAGCTGGCCGGCCGGCTGAAGGCCATGTTCGGCGAGGATTTCTATCTGGAATTGCAGGATCACGGCCTGGCCGAGCAAAAGAGAGTCAACCCCATGCTCATTGCCATGGCAAGGGAGCTGGAAATTCCGCTGGTCGTCACCAACGACTCGCACTATATCCGCAAAGAAGATGCCCGTGCGCAGGAGATTCTGATGTGCCTGCAAATGGGGCGGACGCTGGAAGAGGGCGGCCTGATGGAGACGGATGAGTTCTATCTCAAAAGCGGCGAGGAGATGAGCACGCTGTTTTTGGATGTCCCCGAGGCGATAGAAAACACAGTTAAGATCGCAGAGAAATGCGATGTGGAAATCGAGATGGGGCGCATCCGTCTGCCTTCTTTCGATGTTCCGGAGGGCTTTACCAACGAGGGCTATCTGGAGCACCTGGTGCAAAAGGGGCTTTGTGAGCGCTATGGGCAGGAACGCGCCCAGAGCAGCGAGCTGCAGGAGCGCGCCAGCTATGAGCTGAAGACCATCCTAGATATGGGATTTTGCGATTATTTTCTCATCGTTTGGGATTATATAGATTTTGCCCGGAGAAACCACATTATGGTGGGCCCTGGCCGAGGCAGTGCGGCGGGCAGCATCGTCGCCTATGCTCTGCATATTACGGATATTGACCCGCTGGAATACAACCTGCTCTTCGAGCGTTTTTTAAATCCGGAGCGCGTCTCCATGCCGGATATTGATATCGACTTCTGCATCGAGCGCCGCGGCGAAGTCATCGACTATGTCGCGGAGAAATACGGCAAGGATAAAGTCGCCCAGATCATCACGTTTGGCACGCTGGGCGCCAAGCAGGTGGTGCGGGATGTGGCCAGAGTCATGCGCATTCCCATCGCGGATGCAGATCGCATTGCAAAGCTCATCCCCTTTGCCCTGAAGATGACCATCAAAAAGGCATTGGAGCAGTCGGACAAGCTGCGCATGGAATATCAAAACAACCCACAGGTGCATGAATGGCTGGATATGGCCATGAAGGTGGAGGGAATGCCCAGGCAGAGCGGGACGCATGCAGCGGCCGTCGTCATCACGGGCGAGCCCGTCACGGAATATGCCCCGCTGGCGCTGAACAAAAAAGATGAGAGCATCACAACCCAGTATCACATGAACAACATCAACGATCTGGGGCTGCTCAAGATGGATTTCCTCGGCCTGCGCACGCTGACTGTCATTCGGGATACGCTTGCGATGGTTAAGGTCGGGCGGGGGATTGAAGTGGATATCGACCATCTGAATTTTTCGGATCCGAAGATCTACGAGATGATCTCCCAGGGCAACACGGAAGGCATCTTCCAGCTGGAAAGCGAAGGCATGACAAATTTAATGACCCGCCTGCTGCCTGAAAACCTTGGAGACATCATGGTGGGCATCTCGCTGTTTCGCCCGGGGCCTATGGCGAAAATCCCGGATTATATCGAATATAAGCACCACCCGGAGCGCGTTCAATACGATCATCCCATTCTGGAAAAAATCCTGAAGGATACCTATGGCTGCATGGTCTATCAGGAGCAGGTTATGGAGATTGTGCGGGATATGGCGGGCTATTCCCTGGCCCGAAGCGACGAAGTGCGCCGGGCCATGGCCAAGAAGAAGGCGGATGTCATGGAGCGGGAGCGCAAGATTTTCGTCTATGGCGGAGAGGGCATCGAGGGAGCCATCGCCCGGGGCGTTCCTGAGGAAGTGGCCCAGCGGGTTTTCGATCAGATGATGGATTTTGCGCAGTATGCCTTCAATAAATCCCATGCCTGTGCATATGCTGTGGTCGCCTATCAAACGGCCTATTTGAAATGCTATTATGAGCCGGAATATATGGCCGCGCTTTTAAATAGCTTCATCTCCTCTTCGGATAAGCTTTCGCACTATATGAGCTATCTCAAGCGGGCAGGCATCGAAATCTTGCTTCCGGATATCAATAAGAGCGATCGGCTGTTTACTGTGGAAAATGGGAAAGTGCGCTTTGGGCTTTCCGCGCTGACGAACGTCGGCGATTGCATCGAGCTGGTGTTTGAGGAGCGCAAAAAGGGAGATTACGAGGATTTCGAGGACTTTGTGCGCCGCAATGCCGGGCATATCAACAAGGCGCAGATCGAATCGCTCATCCTCTCGGGCGCGTTCGATTTTTCTGGCGCACGCCGCAGTCAGCTGATGATGGTCTATGAAAAGATCTATAAAAATGCGCAAAACGAGGCAAAACTGGCCAGCACCGGGCAGATTAGCCTATTCTCATTTTCCGAGGAGACAAAACCCCAGAAGACGCCCCTGCCCGATATCCCGGAATACGACGACCGCCTGCGCCTGACATTGGAAAAGGAAAAAGCAGGGCTCTATCTCTCCGGGCACCCGCTGGCCAAGTATGCGGATGTGCTGGCAAAGCAGAAAATCAGCGTCGCAGATCTTCTGGCCAGCGCAGACGACGAGGAGAAACAGCGCTATTTTGAGAGCAGAACGGTGGAGATGGTGGGCATTCTCTCTTCTCTGCGCACCCGCACAACCAAAAAGACCCGGCAGATGATGGCAAACGCCACGTTTGAAGATCTCTCGGGCGCGATTGGCGTCACCATCTTCCCGGCGGCCTATGCCAACAACGAGGCCAACCTGCGCACGGACGAGATTTGCCGCATCAAGGCCAAAGTTGCCGTAGGAGAAGAGCCGGAACTTTTGCTGGATGACATTCGCCCCTATGTGCAAAAAGCGGATGCAGCCGCGCAAAAGCTCTATCTGCGCATGCCGGATGAAAATCTCGATATGATCCGGGCGATCAAAGCCGTGCTCCAGAGCTACCAGGGCGAGAGCCCAGTGCGTGTCGCCGTGCAAAAGACGGGCAAAGTCTACAGCATGGGGGATGCGCTCAACGTCGCCATCAGCGAACCTCTGCTCGCCCGGCTCAAAGCCTTAGTGGGGGAGGGAAATGTCGCGGTCAAATAGAGATAGCGGGCATTTTCGGCAGAGAGCAGATATTTTGGAATCAAAAAAGCACTTCTCAGCGCTTGAGAAGTGTTTTTATTATTTCTTTTTTTGGCGCTCCGCCAGTGCAAGTAGGCGCGGCCTGTTATACCGCTGTATGATGACGAACAGCAGGTCAAACCCTGCGGCGGCCAGGGAAGTCAGCAAAAACACCAGAAAATCCCCAAAGGGAATGGCCATCAATAAGGGCAGAAAGCTCAAGATGATGATGACCTCGTGCGTTACCTCGGCCTGGCAGGAGGCCTGGGCGATTTCGGCTGGTGTATGCTTTTGCAGCGAGAAAGACTCTGGCTGATAGGTGGGCAAATATGCCTTCCATTTTTTTACGTTCAGCCGGGCATAGAGTTTTTGCTCGAAAGGGCGGGGCCGATACCATGGCCTATGCCAGCTCGTATGGCCGCGCATGGCACAGCACACAGCTGCACCCGCCAGCAGCCGCATGAGCAGATGATAGCAGAAGGTTCCAAAGGTAATGGCCAGAGCTAGATAGACAGAACCGCCAAAAAAGCGATAGAGCGCGGCAAAAAGAGTTGTGAAAAGCACGCTGAGAAGCGTGCTTATTCCCAGAAGTTTTGGCATATCTGCGCCCGATTTAGTAGTTGCTCATGGCCAGATGCTGGTTATAGAGATCGTAATCGAATTTGAGCGGCATAGCCAGCGCCTCATCGATATCGTCGTCGATAATCTTGTTGTCGCGGATGCCGACCACCCGGCCGCCAATTCCCTCTACCAGCAGCTCCACCGCGCGAATGCCCATTTTTTGCGCCAGAACGCGGTCAAACGCCGAGGGAGCGCCGCCTCGCTGCACATAGCCCAGCACGATGCACTTGGTATCGTAGCCAGCTTTTTGGCGAATATAGTCCGCCAGATCCCAGCCCTTACCGGCGCCTTCACTCATGACGATGATGCTGTTGCTCTTGCCTTTCTGCTCTCTGGTCTTGAGCTCCTGGCAAAGCGTATCGTAATCGTGGGGCACTTCGGGCAGCACGATATATTCCGCTTCTCCGGCAACGCCCGCCTGCAATGCGATGTCGCCGCAGTTTCTGCCCATCACTTCCACAACCGCAATGCGGTCGTGCGAGAGCATGGTATCCCGAATCTTGGCGATCTCGCCGATGACGCAGTTGACGGCTGTATCAAAGCCGATGGTATAGTCTGTGTAGGCAAGGTCGTTATCGATGGTGCCGGGCAGGCCAATCGTGGGCACGCCCAGATGGTGCAGCGCTTTTGCGCCCTGGAAGCTGCCGTCGCCGCCGATGACAACCAGGCCGTCGATGCCGAATTTATGGAGCACGTCCACCGCTTTTTTCTGCCCTTCCGGCGTTTTCATTTCCAGGCAGCGCGCTGTTTTGAGAATGGTTCCACCCCGATTGACGATAAATTCAACCTGCTTGCTGCGGATTTCAGCCAGGCCGCCGCTGATCAGGCCGGCATAGCCCCCAAGCACGCCCACCGGCGTGATGCCTTTGGCCTTGGCAGTCCGCACAACAGCGTTAATGGCGGCATTCATGGCGGGGGTATCTCCGCCGCTTGTCAGAATCGCAATTCTTTTCATGTAACCCACTCTCCAGACTTAAAAATAAAATATTATGCCATTTATTTCAGGCGCAATTTTTGAATGAGAAGAACAAATGCAGCAAAGTTGTGCCAAAAATAGATTGAGTATGAAACGAAATTGTAAACAACTTTCGCATTGCTAAAAATTTTAGCACAAAATAGCGGCCAAAGCAACTAAAAAACGCATGCCCCAGGCAGCTTTCTTGAAAAATTTTGGATGCCGCCCAAATATGCGAAAAGGGATGATTTTTTTCGCGCGCTGCGGTATACTCACTATAACCATGAGAAGATGCCACCCGCCGCGATAGCCGGTGGAGGGATCCAATTCAGCGGGAGAGCGCCAAGCTCCCGCAGAAATTTTAAGGGGCTGCCCAGCATGAATGACGGGGCTGCGCCTTATGGGACGATTGAGCAGAAAAGGAGAAGCGATGCAAGGGAAAGTGGCGCTGATCAGAGCGGGGCAAAGCGATGCGAGGCAGCTTTGGGAGATGCAGATACAGGCATTTTCCGGCCTGCTTGCGAAGTATCAGGATTTTGAGACCAGCCCGGGCAACGAGCCGCTGCAGAAGGTGCGGCAGCGCCTGGCCCAGAGCGAGACGTATTTCTATTTTATCTGCGCCGAAGGGCAAAAGGTTGGCGCGATCCGCGTGGTGGATGCAAAGCGCGATGGGGAGAAAAAGCGCATCAGCCCGCTGTTTATTTTAGAGCAGTATCGCGGCAAGGGATTTGCACAAAAGGCGATTCGTGCCTGCGAAGCCATGCACGGCCCCGAGCATTGGGCTCTGGATACTATTTTGCAGGAAGAGGGAAACTGCCGCCTCTATGAAAAGATGGGGTATCGGGCGACGGGCGAGACCAAGCGCATCAGCGATGCGATGACGCTGGTCTATTATGAGAAATGAGGGAAAAGGGATGGAGTTTGCCGCGTGTTTTGAACAGAGCAGATATCTGCTGCTGGAAGGGGCGCTGGGTGAGCGGCTCAAGCGGGAGTATGGATTAAAAATTGATGGAATTGCGGCCATGGCGCCGCTCGTCTATGATCCACAGGCGCGAAAAGCCTTAGCCGCGCTTTGGGGAGAATACCGCGGCATCGCCCAAAAATATGGCCTGCCGTTTTTGGCTACGACGCCGACCCGCCGGGCGAATCGGGAACGGACGGCGCTGGCCGGCTACGATGAAGAACTGCTTTTTGACAATATCGCTTTCCTAAAACAAGTGCGCCAGCAGACGGGCGGAGAGCAGGGCATGTATCTCGGTGCGCTGATGGGCTGCCGCGGGGATGCCTATCGGGCGGACGAGGTGCTCTCGCAGGAGCAGGCCCGGGAATTTCATAGCTGGGCGGCGGATGCCTTTGCCCGGGCCGGGGCAGAATTTCTCTACGCCGGAATTATGCCCGCAAAAAGCGAGGCGATGGGCATGGCGCAGGCCATGGAGCAGACCGGCCTGCCCTATCTGATCAGCTTCATGATCCGCAAAGACGGCTGCCTTATCGACGGCACGCCCATTGCCCAGGCCATCGCAGCCATCGACGCCGCGACGAATCGGCATCCGCTTTGCTATATGACAAACTGCGTGCACCCGAGTGTGCTGCGCCAGGCGCTCTTGCGGCCGGAAAACCGGGGAAAGCCGGAGATGCAGCGCTTTTTGGGCATTCAGGCCAACACTTCGCCGCTCTCTCCCGAAGAGCTGGATGGCGCCCAGCAGCTGTTTTGCTCGGAGCCCGAAGAGCTGGCCGCACATATGGCAGCGCTGGAGCAAATCCAGCCCTTCAAGATTTTTGGCGGCTGCTGCGGAACGGATGGCTCGCATATGGAAGCGATCGCAAAGAGAATATCCGGGCGGTAGTGCACAGTCTGAAAAGGCCGAAAGGCCTTTTTTGATTGGAAAAAAGTGGGCGGATGCGCCTGTTTTGGAAAAAAGATTGGAAAAGTGTTCCATAAAACGAACAATAATGAAAAAAATACAAAAATACTGTTGCGAACAAGAAACAAGTGCGGTATGATAACGATAGAAAACGAGAGGAGCGGCGATATGCAGCAAAGTTTATCTGAACTCATTCTGCGGGCCATAGGCGGCGGCTCGCGCAACGAATTTTGCAGGCGAGCGGGGATCAGCGCGGGGAACCTTTCCCGCATTCTGCGCGGCCAGCGGCCCAGGCCGGAAGTTTTGGCAAAAATTGCGGCGGCAGGGTATGGCGCTTCTTATGAGCAGCTGATGGGGGCGGCGGGCTATCTGGAAAAAGAGGGGCAGGAGCAAGAAGAAGGCATCCCCATCTATGGCAGCATTGCGGCGGGCAGCCCGGTGGAGGCTTTCGAGGATTTTTCCGGCTATCTGCGGCTGGATCCCTATCAGCAGGCGCTGGGCAAGGATGCGTTTGCCCTGCGCGTTGTGGGAGACAGCATGGATCTCGCGGGCATTCCGGATGGCAGCTTGGTCGTCATCTCCCGGGATGCGAAAGTGGAAGAGGGCAATATCTGCGCTGTGCTGGTCAACGGCGAGGCGACAGTCAAGCGGGTTTATCAAAAAAACGAGCACATCGTGCTGGTGCCTGTCAGCCGCAACCCAGTCTATCAGCCGCAGATCTATTCTGGCGAAGATGATATCCGCATTTTGGGCAAAGTGACGCTCTCGATTGTGGATGTGCAATGAAAAAAGAGCGCATCATTCTCCACTGCGATTGCAATGGGTTTTATGCCTCGGTGGAATGCTGCCTGCGGCCGGAGCTTTGGCACGTTCCCATGGCGGTGGCGGGCAACCCCAAAAGCCGCCACGGGATCATCCTCGCAAAAAACGAGCTGGCAAAGCAGAAGGGTGTGCAGACGGCCGAGACCATCTGGCAGGCCAAGAGCAAATGCCCGGATCTTGTGCTCGTCCCGCCCCAGCACGATGTCTACCGGGAGTTTTCCCGACGCATCAACGCGATTTACGACGAATATACGGATCTCGTCGAGCCATTCAGCATCGATGAATCCTTTCTGGATATTACGGGCAGCCTGCATCTTTTTGCAAAGTCGCCGCGGGAGCTAGCCGATTTGCTGCGCCGCCGGGTGCGGGAAGAGATTGGGCTGACTATCTCTGTCGGCGTCTCCTTCTGCAAGCTGTTTGCCAAGATGGGGAGCGACTATAAGAAGCCGGATGCGACGACGGTGATCACCCGGGAGAACTACCAGCAGATGCTCTATCCGCTGCCGGTGAGCGCGCTGCTGTTTGTGGGCAAATCCGCGGCGGAAAAACTGAGCAAGCTGGGCATCCGCACGATTGGCGAGCTGGCCGTGCGGGATCGGGAGAGCATCGTGGGCGTGCTGGGCAAAAACGGTGGCCAGCTCTGGGATCAGGCAAAGGGGCTGGATGATAGCCCTGTCGTCCCGGTGCGGGAGAGCGGCATTGCAAAATCCATCGGCCGGGGGATGACTTTTAAGCGCAACCTGCTGGGAGAAGAGGAAGTGCGGGTTGGCATCGAGCATTTGGCAGATGATGTCGCCGCACGGCTGCGCGCGCATGGGCTCAAGTGCAAAACCGTGCAGCTCTCCATCAAAAGCCCGAGCCTCAAGGTGATTCAGCGCCAAAAGCCGCTCGCGGCGCCCAGCTTTCTTTTCCGAGAGATAGCGGATGCGGCGATGGAGCTGTTTTGCGCCAGCTGGGAGCCGGGCGCGCCTGTGCGTGCGCTGACGGTTACTGCGCAAAACTTGGTGAGCCAGGAACAGGCGATCGAGCAGTTAGATCTTCTGGGCGAGCAGAGTAAAAAGCGGGAAAAACTCGGCAAACTGGAGCAGGCCGTCTATTCCTTGCGCCAGCGCTTTGGCGAGGGGAGCATCGGCCCGGCGGCGACGTTTGAGCATGAGTTATTTGCAAAAGAGGAAGAGGCAGAGGAATAGGCCGCGAGGTCTCTTTACACAATAAAAAGCGGAGGGAGCGGGCAATGACCATCGCAGAAAAACTTGAAATTTTAACAGATGCGGCAAAATACGATGTCGCCTGCACTTCCAGCGGTGTGGATCGCGGCGGCCAGAAGGGAAAGATTGGCAGCGCGACGGCCGTGGGCATTTGCCATACGTTTGCCGCGGATGGGCGCTGCATTTCCCTGCTCAAAGTGCTTTTGAGCAACGCCTGCGCCTATGACTGCGCCTATTGCCAGAATCGCCGCAGCAATGATATCCGCCGGGCGAGCTTTACGCCAAAGGAACTGGCGGATCTCACCATCGGGTTTTACCGCAGAAACTATATTGAGGGGCTATTTTTGAGTTCGGGCGTTCTGAAAAACCCGGACTATACCACCGAGCTGATGATCGAAGCGCTGCGCATTCTGCGGGAGGAATATGGCTTTTTGGGCTATATCCATGCCAAGGCGATTCCCGGGGCAGATCCCGCGCTGACCGAACGGCTGGGGTATCTGGCGGATCGCATGAGCGTCAATATCGAGCTGCCCTCCCGGGGCAGCCTGCAGCTGTTGGCGCCGGATAAGAAGGCGGATCAGATTTTTTCGCCGATGGAGCAGATTCGCGATGGCATGGAGGAAAACCGGGCGGCGCTGGTCAAATACCGCCGGGCGCCAAAGTTCGTGCCGGCGGGGCAGAGCACGCAGATGATCATCGGCGCATCGGGCGAGACGGATTACCAGATCCTAAATCTTTCCGCCGGACTCTATAAAAAATACAAGCTCAAACGCGTATTTTTCTCGGCCTATATCCCGGTGGTGGAGGGCAAAAACCTGCCTTCGCTGGATACCAAACCGCCCCTGC
>JAHZHM010000329.1 GCA_019420265.1 Clostridiales bacterium | reverse complement strand
CTGCACATGCGTCGCCCCGGAGAATACCGCCTGCATGCTGCCCGCCACGGCCAGGCCGGAATCGTTGTGGCAGTGAATGCCGATTTTCTGCCCCGGAAATTTTTGGCAGACCAGAGCCGTGATCGCGCCGATTTGGTCTGGGAATGTGCTGCCATTGGTATCGCAGAGGCAGAGGGTATCCGCCCCGGCAGCTGCCGCCGCTTTCAGCACGGCCAGTGCGTAGTCCGGGTTTTCCCGGTAGCCATCGAAGAAATGCTCCGCATCGAAGATGACCCGCCTGCCCGCCTGGCGCGCAAACCGCACGCTATCGGCGATCATGGCCAGGTTTTCCTCGGGCGAAGTTTCCAGCACATGCGCCACATGCAGGGCCGAAGCCTTGCCGAAGATGCAGACGGCCGCCGTTCCCGCCGAGAGCAGAGCGGCCAGCGCCGCGTCGTCCTCTGCGCGGGTGTGCTTGCGGCGCGTGCTGCCAAAGGCCACCAGAGTAGAGCTGCCCAGCGAAAGTTTTTGCGCTTCGGCGAAAAATTCCGCATCTTTGGGGTTGGAGCCGGGGTTGCCCGCCTCGATGAGAGGAATGCCCAGCGCCGCCAGCGCCCGGGCGACGGCCAGTTTATCGCTCAGTGAGAAGGAGATATCCGCCCCCTGGGCGCCGTCGCGCAAGGTGGAATCGAGTATCTCCAATTTCATTGCGCCACCCCGAGAGAAAGCAGTTTGTTGAGCGCGTGGATATAGGCCAGAACCGAGGATTCCAGAATATCAAAGGAGAGGCCGCGGCCGGAAACCGTGCTGCCCCCGGCCGAAACTTTCACCGTAACCTGGCCCAGAGCATCCTGCCCTTCTGTAACCGAGTTGATGGAATAATCCTCCAGCTTCATCTGGATGGGCGAGAGCGAATCGATAGCCTGATACGCCGCCAAAACCGGGCCGCCGGCCTGAGCAGCGGCGGTTTTGCGCTCGCCGTAGACCTTCATGGTGATCATGGCCATGGAATCTTCCTGGTTGCCGCTGATGATTTTGTAGTTCTCCAGCTCGAAAACTTTTTTGGTCTGGGAGATGGAATCCACCAGCGCCTCGACGTCGAAATCCGTAATATACTTTTTCTTGTCGCAGAGCGCCTTGAACTGCGCGAACAGCCCCTCCGCGACATCCTCGGGCAGGCGGTAGCCCAGGGCGGAGAGCCGCTCCAAAAAGGCGTGCCGCCCGGAGTGCTTGCCCAGCACGATGTTGTTTTCCGTGATGCCCACAACCTCGGGGGACATGATCTCGTAAGTCTCCCGGTTTTGCAGCACGCCGTGCTGATGGATGCCGGATTCATGCGCAAAGGCATTTGCGCCCACGATGGCCTTGTTGGGCGCGATGGGCTGGCCGATGATGCGGGCCAGATGCCGGCAGGTGCGGAAAATCTGGCGCGTCTCGATGCCCGTCTGCGCGCCGTAGCGGTCGCTCCGGGTTTTGAGCGCCATGACGATCTCTTCTAACGACGCGTTGCCCGCCCGTTCGCCGATGCCATTGACTGTGCACTCCACCTGCCCCGCCCCGGCGGCGACTGCGGCCAGAGAGTTGGCCACGCCCATGCCGAGGTCGTCGTGGCAATGCACGGAAAGGCAGGCTTTTTCTATGCCGTCCGTGTGCGAGAGCACATAGCGCACCAGCTCCTGCATCTCGCTGGGCGTGGAATAGCCCACGGTATCCGGGATATTGACGGTGGTGGCTCCGGCGGCAATGGCCAGCGAAAGCGCCTGGCAGAGGAAATCCCTGTCGCTTCGGGTCGCATCCTCGGCGGAGAACTCCACATCCGCGCAGAGGCTTCTGGCATAGGCCACGGATTTTTCTATGCTCTCCAAAACCTGCTCGGGGCTCATATGCAGTTTGTACTGCATGTGCAGCGGGGAAGTCGCCAAAAAGACGTGAATGCGCGGGTGCTCGGCCTCCTGCAAAGCCTCTGCCGCGGCATCAATATCCTTTTGCACACAGCGCGCCAGGGATGCGACGGCTACGCCCCGCACCTCTCTTGCAATGCGCTGAACGGATTCAAAATCCCCCGGGCTGCTCACGGCAAAGCCCGCCTCGATGATGTCCACTTTCAGCCGCGCCAGCTGCCGGGCGACTTTGAGCTTTTCGTTCAGGTTCATGCTGCAGCCGGGGGATTGCTCCCCATCCCGCAGCGTGGTATCAAAAATTTTAATTCTCTTCATGTCCATTTTCGCTGTCCAGCGCCAGATAGCGCTCTCCTCTCTGAAGCCCTGCAATGCCCGTCCGAGCGATCTCGATGATGCCGTATTCCTCCAGCAGGTTTAAAAGCGCGTTGTTGGTCTCGCTCTTGTTCGTGGCCTCGATGGTGGCAGTGGTGGGCGAGAGATCCGCGATTTTCGCATGGAACACGTTGCAAAGCTCGATGATGCCCGCCCGGCTGCCCGCCTCTGCGTGCACTTTGACGAGCATCAGCTCCCGGAACACGGCAGAGCCCTGCTCGATCTCCGCAATTTTCTCCACTTCCACCAGCTTGCCCAGCTGCTTTTTGATCTGCTCCAGCGTGGCCTCGTTGCCATAAAGCTCGATGGTCATGCGGGAATAGCGGCGGTTGATGGTCTCCCCGACGGTCAGCGAGGAAATGTTATACCCCCGGCGGCCAAACAGCCCTGAAACCCGGGCCAGGACGCCGGAATTATTCTGCACCAATACCGAAAGCACATATCTTCTTTCCATGTTTCCCACTTTCTATCCTTTTTGGAGGATGCCCCACGGGGCTTTTTTTCTATGCTATACCAGCTGATTTTTGGGGATCTGGCAGGCGATGAGCGCCGGGCCGCCCGAGCCGAGCACCTGTGCAAAAGCCTGCTCGGCCTCCTGCCGGGTTTTTACGACATACCCCGGGATGCCAAAGGCGCGCGCCAGGGCGAGATAATCCACATTGCGGTCGAAATCCACCTGGGAGAAATGCAGATGCGCGTTTTTCTGAAGCTGGCGCACCATGCCCAGCGCCCGGTTATCCAGCACAACTTCTATAATGGGCAAATTGTAGCAGGCCGCGGTAGAGAGCTCGGCCATATTCATCAAAAAACTGCCGTCCCCGGCGATGTTGATGATGCGCTGGCCGCTGGCTCTGGCCGCGCCGATGGCCGCGCCTAGGCCAAAGCCCATGGCGCCCAAGCCGCCGGAAGTCAGAAAACGCCGGTGCCCGGAAATTTCCAGATGCTTGGCCGCCCAAATCTGATGCTGGCCGACTTCCGTGGTGTAAATCTGCTCCGCTCCTGCCATGGAGGAGAGCTTTGAAAGCAGAAATTCCGGGGTCAGCCGCTGGCCGCTTTGGCCGGGCGTCTGCGCTTTTGGAGGGATTTCCAGCCCGGATGCCTTGGCGGAGCAGAGCGGGAGCAGCCGCTGCAAAATCTCCCGGGCGTCGCCCATGAGGGCCAAATCCGCGGCCAGGTTTTTGTTGATCTCCGCCGGGTCGATATCGATGTGCAGAATTTTAGCAGTGCGCGCCAAAGCCTTCCGCCGGGGAATGGTGCGATCCGAAAAGCGCGTGCCCACGGCGATGAGCAGGTCGCACTGCTCCAGCAGCGCGTTTGCGGCAGGGCTGCCATAGACGCCCAGCATCCCGGCAAACTGCGGGCTTTTATCGCAGCAGCCTGTGGCCATGAGCGTCTGCACGATGGGCGCGCGGATTTTCTGCGCCAAAGCCAGCGCCGCGTCCCTCGCGCCCGAATGGGCCGCGCCGCCCCCGAGCAGCAGCAGCGGCCGCTGGCTCTCCTCGATGAGAAATGCCGCGCCGGCAAAATCCAGCGCATCCGAGTGCAAGCGGCGGACGGGCTCTTTTGGCGTTTTAGGCGAAAATTCCGCTTTGGCCGCCGTAATATCCTGGGGAATATCCACCAGCACGGGTCCCGGCCTGCCGGATGCGGCAATGAAGAAGGCCTGCCGAATGGTATCGGCCAGATCGCGAATCTCTTTGACGATGAAATTATGCTTGGTTACGGGCATGGAGACGCCGTAAATATCGATCTCCTGAAAGCTGTCCGTCCCAATCTGCGCCTTGGCGACGTTGTTTGTGATGGCAACGACGGGGGAGGAATCCATATAGGCGGCGGAAAGGCCGGTGAGCAGGTTGGTCGCCCCCGGGCCGGAAGTCGCCAGGCAGACGCCGACTTTGCCGCTGGCCCGGGCATAGCCGTCGGCCGCGTGGGCGGCGTGCTGCTCGTGGGTCATCAGCGTATGGCGGATGCGGCCGGAATATTCGTGCAGCGCCTCGTAGATGCCCAGGATCGCCCCGCCCGGATACCCGAATACCTCGCGCACACCCTGCTCCAGCAGACATTCTATGACGATTTGCGCGCCGCGCAGCAGCATATCGCTTCTCCTCCCTCCCGCAAAATTGCCAGATCTGGCATTTTCTTTATGATAAACAAAACGCGTGCATTTTTCAACTTTTCCGGCCGCAATCATGAAAGTTTTCTTTTGCCGCGCCTAAGAACTTGACTTAGGGGCCGCATATGGTAAAATGTGAATGCAATGATTCTTCATTTATGAAAAGGCTTGGAGGGAAATATGGAATTCGAAAAAATCAAAGCGATTATCGCAGACAAAATGGATTTAGATCCGGAAAAGATCACAGAGCAATCCTCGTTCAAGGATTTGGAGATGGATTCGCTGGATATGGTGGAGATCGTCATGGATGTGGAAGATGAGTTCGATATTACCATCGAAACCAGCGAGGGCCTGGAGACGATCGCAGATCTCATCGCCCTGATCCGCAGCCAGAAATAGCAGAAAAGCGCAGGGAGCCGGCAGATGCCGGCTCTTTTTTTGCGCCCGGAGTTTTTTTGCAATTTTGGCGAAAAAGCGCGGAAGGCATCTAGGCAAAAGCCGCGGCCTACTTTATAATAAAAGAGTACCATGGAGGAAATTATGAGTTTATCTTTTTCGCCGCTGCTTTCCAGCTCGGCAGGCAACTGCTCCTTTTTCGGGACGGAGCGCACCAAGCTCTTGGTGGATGCCGGAGGGACGGGAGGCGCGATAGAGAAGGCGCTGGCCGAGATCGGGCAAAACCCGGCGGAGCTTTCGGCGATTCTCATTACGCATGAGCATATCGATCACATCCGGGGCGCGGGGGTTTTGAGCCGCCGATACGGCATCCCGGTTTACGCAAACGAGCAGACCTGGCAGGAGATGCTGAAAAAAGTGGGCGAGATTCCGCTGAAAAATATGCGCACCATCGATAACGCCGCCTTTTATATCGGGGAGATCTGCGTGCAGAGCGTGCCGCTCTCGCATGATGCGGCCAACCCCGTGGGTTATGCGCTGATGGCCGGGGGCAAGAAGATGGGCGTGCTGACGGATACC
Organism: Clostridiales bacterium; assembly: GCA_019420265.1. Lineage (GTDB taxonomy): Bacteria > Bacillota > Clostridia > Christensenellales > Christensenellaceae > QANA01. Next base: position 3,491 of record JAHZHM010000329.1, on the reverse strand, counting down.
GGCCGGGTGAGCGAAGAGATGCTGCGGGCTATGGAGAGAGCATCCATCGTCCTGCTGGAATCCAACCACGATCCCGAAATGCTCAAAGCCAGCCGCTATCCCTACCGCATCAAAAGCCGCATCGCCTCCACCCGGGGGCACCTGAACAACGAGGCGGCCGCCCATGCCTGTATGCAGCTGGCCAACCGGGGCGTGCGGGGCATCATTTTGGGGCACGTCAGCCGGGAAAACAACCATAAACAACTGGCCTACGATACCTCCTGCTCCTTCTTGACGCAGAACGGCGTGCGCGTGGGCCAGGATATTGCGCTGGCCGTGGCCAGGAGAACGGGCGTTACCGGGTTCTATACCATCAAATAGCATTTTGAAAAGAGGAAGAGATGAAAATCCGCATTGTCTGCGTGGGTAAAATGAAGGAGGATTATTTCCTCAAAGCCCAGAAGGAATATGCCAAGCGGCTTTCGCGCTTTGCCAGCCTGGAGATCGTCGAGCTGGCCGACGAGCGCACGCCCGACCGGCCCACAGAGCGGGAAAAGCAGGCCGTGCTCAAAAAAGAGGGGGAGCGCGTGCTTGGGGCTGTGAAGGGCTTTGATATCGTCAGCGTGCTGGCTGTGGAGGCGCAGCAGCTAGATTCCGAGGGCTTTGCGGCAAAACTCTCGGAGAAGGAGGCGGCCGGGGCGAGCGTTTGCTATGTCATCGGCGGTTCGCTGGGGCTGGCGGAGGAAGTGAAAAATCGGGCGCAGGAGAAATTTTCTCTCTCCCGGCTGACATTTCCGCATCGCCTGGCGCGTATTGTTTTGCTGGAGCAGCTCTATCGCGGCTTTAAAATCTGCCATGGGCAGGTTTACCATAAATAAGGGGATTTGGGCAGAGTTCTGCCCTTGAAATAGAGAGAATTGAGAGAAGAGGGGAAAAGGAAAAATGTTAAAGAAAAGCAATAAGCTTTTTGTCGCGCTGGGGTATCTGATCAGCCTGGTAACCGGCATGCAGACGGCAGGGTATCAGTATATCATCATCAGCATGCGCGATGAATTTGCGCTCTCTAATGCAGGCATGGCCGTGCTGGGCTCCGTGCAGTCTGTGGTGGGGCTGCTCATGAGCTTTGTGTTCAGCCGCTTTATCGACAAAGTGGATAAGCGAAAGCTCCTGTTCACGGGCGGGGGCATCTATATTCTGGGCTGCCTGTGCAACGGGTTTTCCTCGGGCGCGGGCATGACGATTGCCGCGCTCGTCATTGCGGGCATCGGCGGCAATGTGCTCTCCACGGCGCTCTACCCGGCGCTTTGCAGCACAGACCCGCAAAACAGCAATAAGTATACCAACATGCTGCAGGTGTTCTACGGCGCCGGCGCGATGATCGCCCCGGTGGCGCTCTCGGTCTTTATGGGCAGCGGCGGCATGAACTGGCGCGGGCACTACCTGATCATCTCGGCATCCATGCTGCTCATGCTGGCACTCTCGGCTCTGGTGCGCCCGGAAACTTCCATGCGGCTGGAGCGGGAAGTGCAGGTTGCCCAGCAGGCCGAGCGCCCAAACTTTGCCAAAATCTACCGGACGGCGGCATTCTGGCTGCTCAGCCTTTCCATCGGCCTTTATATGTGCATGGAAACCGGCCTGATGAACTATGCCCGGCAGTATTTTGAAGCGATAGACGATCCCAAAAGCGCCGGTCTTGCCATCTCTGTCTCCTGGGGGCTCATGCTGCCCACCCGGTTTATCGCCAGCAAAATGAAGCGGCATAAGGGCAAGATGGTCTGCATTAGCTTCCTGTTCGCGGGGCTGGCCATGCTGCTCATGGCGGTGCTGCGCATTCCGGTGGTCTCGCTGATCTGGTGCGCGATTTTCGGGCTGTTTGCCGGCCCGGGCTGGCCCACCATCCTCTCCATCGGCATGGATACTTTCCCGCGCGAATCCGGCAAAGCCTATTCGCTCATCTGCATTGGCAGCGGCCTGGGCGCCATGCTGGGCAACCTGGCTGTGGGCAAAATGGTGGATATGGCGGGCATCGGAAACTCGTTCTATCTGGTGGCGGCCTTTGCGGCAGCCGGGCTGGCCACGGGCTATTTCGGCATCCGCGCCTCCTACCGGCAGCGGGAGCGGGATGACCAAATCGAAGCCGCCTTTCTGCAGGCGCAGCAAGCGCAGGAATAAGAGGGGGAGCATATGAGAAAAGCAGAAAAATATGTCCCGAAATATGCAAAAGCCCCGGCAGTGAGCGGCCAGCGGGGGCGGGATGCCTTTTATATTTTCCTTTGCTATTTCACCGGGCTGGTTACCGGGTTTGAATTTGGTGGATACCAGTATATCTTTTTGGATGTCCGCATGGAGTTTGGCTTTTCCAACACCATGATGGCGACGGTCAACGTCGTCCAGACGGTGGTTTCGCTGTGCGTCTCGCTGGTGCTCAGCGCCCTGCTGGATCGCCTGAATAAGCGCAAGCTGCTCTATACCGGCGCGGCGCTGTATTCCGTGGGAACGGCGCTCATGCTGGCGGCGGGCGATGCTTTCTGGTTCTTTGGCTTCAAGCTGCTGCAAGGCGTGGCCGGCGGCATGCTGCAAGCGGGCATTTTCCCGGCCATGACGCTGATTGCGCCGGAAAAAAGCGCCAAGCACACCAGCATGGAGCAGGTCTTTTGCGGAGGCGGCTCTGTGCTCGCCCCGGTGATTTTATCCTTCCTGCTGGGCAGCCAGCTGAATCTGCACTGGAAAATGCACTACATGATCGTGCTGGCCGGGGGCATCTTTTTGATGGTTGGCTTCTTCTGCTCTAAGCCCAGCATCACGCGCTATCAGCCGGAGCAGGCGGAGGAAAAGAAGAGCGCGCCGCTGCGCAGCGCCCTGCTCACGCTGCCCTTCCTGCTGGTGCTTTTCTCCAGCGCGCTGTATATGAATATGGAAACTGGCCTGATGAACTATGCCCGGGAGTTCTTTGAAGTCTCGGGAGCGGGGGCGCAGGCAGGGCTTTGCATTTCGCTCATCTGGGGTGCCATGGTGGTCTCCCGGTTTTTGGGCAGCCATATCAAACAAAAAGGCCTGCTGGTTGTGGGCAGCTTTTGCGGGGCAGGCGCTTGCATCGCGCTGATGATTCTGATGCCCAGCCCCCAGCTGCTTCCCGTCTGGGCTGTGCTGATGGGCTTCTTTGCCGGGCCGGGCTGGCCGACTATCCTGGGCATCGGGCTGGAGACATACCCCCAGTATGCCGGGATGCTCTCCAGCGCCAATATGATGTTTACCAGCATTGGCAGCATGATAGGCGCCTTCGCAGTGGGCGCGGCTTCGGATCAGCTGGGCATGCAGACGGCCATGTGGGCAGCGGTGCTGTTCGCGGCTGTGGGCGCAGCGGTAGGCGGCGGCGCGGCAGTTTCGGCGGCGCGGCGCAGAAAGAAAGCCCAGGCATAAAACCGCGCAATTTGACAAACACCTCCCAAAAAGCGTAAACTAACTAGTTGTAGATTTATGCAAAAGGAGTATTTACATGCGCAATTCAAAAG
>JAHZHM010000328.1 GCA_019420265.1 Clostridiales bacterium | reverse complement strand
GTGCTCGGCACGATCATCACAACTGCCAAAATCTTCGGCCTGGCGCTGCTCGTGTTTATAGCGGCGGGCATCGGCGCTGTTTTCGGCGTTGCCAACGCCTATCTTGGGACAACGCCCGATCTCGATTTGGAAGTGCTGGCGGACAGCGCGCTGACATCCTATATCTACGATGCCAACGGCAATCTCATTACCACCTATTCCGGAACGGAAAACCGCGAATACGCCACACTGGATGAGATCCCCCTTCAGCTTCAGCAGGCTGTCATCGCCGTCGAAGATGTGCGTTTCTATCATCATAACGGCATCGATCTCAAGCGCATTTTAAGCTCGTTTGTCGGCAATATGTCCAGTGATAAAACCAGCGGCGGTTCCACCATCACCCAGCAGCTCATCAAAAACCAACTGCTCTCTTCCGAGCGCTCCTATAAGCGCAAAATTCAGGAAGCGAACCTTGCGCTTCAGCTGGAAAAAAAATATGACAAAGATCAGATTCTGGAGGCCTACCTCAATACCATCCCCCTTGGCGGCACGCTCTATGGCGTCAAAGTTGCCGCAAAGGATTATTTCGGCAAAGAACTAAATGAGCTCACGCTGCGCGAATGTGCCTGCCTGGCCGGCATCACGCAATACCCCTGGCTGTATAGCCCGCGCCGCGCCTATTATGTAACCGGCAAGGTGGAAGAGTTGAATAAGCGCATTGAAACTGTGCTCAACCGCATGTATACGGCCGGCTATATCTCCCTGGAAGAGATGAATGAGGCGCTGAACGATGAATTTACCGTGCTGGAAAAAAGCTCGGCCACCGAGATTTACGACATGCCGCATTTTGTAGAATATGGCATTCACGATGTCGTAACGCATCTGCTCAAAGCGCGCGGCCTGGAGGATACGACGCAAAACCGTTCCGCCATTCAAAACGAGCTGCGCACCAAGGGCTACTCCATCTATCTGACGGTCGATCCGGATGTGCAGCATAAATTGCAGGATACGGTTGCCAATTATGATGGCTACTATCGCTTCTCCGGCAGCGATAGCGTCGTCAAACAGTCCGGCTCCAATGGGACGACTGTCGAGATTCGCCAGCCCCAGGCCGCGGCCGTCGTCATCGATCATAAAACCGGCCAAATTAAGGGCATGGTGGGCAGCCGAGATGTCCCGACTGCGCGCCTGCTCCAAAACCGCGCATATCAAAGCCGCATGCCTGTTGGCTCCTCCATCAAGCCTCTGGCAGTCTATGGCCCTGCCTTTGAAAAGGGTCTCGGCCTTGGCAGCATGATTCCCAATATCAAAGCCCGTATTCCCGGCTGGGGAACAGACGAAGGCTATCCCACAACCAGCCACGGCAAAACCTATGGGCCAATCAGCATCCGCAAAGGTATCACAAGCTCGCTCAATATCGTCGCCGCGCGCACTTTGGTAGAGCATGTCGGCGTCGATACCTCCTATGATTATCTGATGGCATTGGGCATCAGCCCCACAGCCATCAATAAAGACGGCATCGGCCTTGCCCTTGGAACCAGCGGCATCTCCACTTTGGAAATGGCCGGCGCCTATTCCTGCATTGCCAACGGCGGCGAATACCGCGAACCGCTTTCCTTTACAAAAGTGGTCGATAAAAACGGGAATGTCATTCTGGATGCAGAAGAGGTTCAAGAGGTGCGCCAAGTGTTCAAGCCCTCCACTGCCTTTATGCTGGTGGATGCCCTGAAAAACGCGGTGCAGTCCGGAACGGGAACCAACGCCCGCATCAGCGGCTTTACTGTCGCCGGAAAAACCGGCACTAACCACAGCAACCGCGGCATCGCCTTCTCCGGCATGACTGGCTACTACACCAGCTCGCTCTGGATC
>JAHZHM010000327.1 GCA_019420265.1 Clostridiales bacterium | reverse complement strand
GGAGAGCAGGGATGCAAAGGGAAAAAGTCAGCAAAAAGGAGCTATCACAGCTCTACTATCTCAGCCGAGAGATTGAGCAGGATAGAAAGAGGCTGGAGGAATTGGAGGCAGCGGCACAGGGCAGCACGCAACAGATAACCGGAATGCCCAGGGCGGCGGGATTTGGCGATAAAGTGGGGAAATATGCGGCAGAGATTGCAGATCTCAGGGGCATGATCGAACAGAAAGTACAGCGATGCTGGCATGAGCTAAAGCGCCTCAACCGCTACATTGCATCAGTGGAAGATAGCCAAATGCGCCAGATTCTCACTCTGCGGTATATCAACCATATGACCTGGCAGCAGGTAGCCAGTGCAATGGGCAATTACAATACTGCCGATAATTTGAGAATGCAGCACAACAAATTTTTGGGCAAATAGTCTTTCGTTTTTTTCGGTTTGGATATGGTATATTGGTATTGTAGAAAATGAGGGAACGAAAAAGCTTTCAAATGAAGAAGGGCTAGGCCCCAAGAGCATGAAAGAGCTCCTATTGTTTGGGGGGCGCCAGGAGATGGGCGCTCCTTTTTGATGAGCAGAAAGCAGATAAGAGTTAGCCATTTAAGTGGTACGGGAGAAACTGGCGCAGGGGTGGGGGCGCGTATTTTATGAAGAGGAGCATGCAGAAAGCTCGAGAGCGGGGCAAACTATGTATGTAAAAATCAAATAAGAATCTGAAAGCTGCACTTTGCAGCTTTTTTGATACCCTTTCACCTGCCAGGGCAAAGGCAGGAGCAAAAAGTCACCTAGACGTTAAACAGGAGAGAAAAATGGAAAAGAACCTGGAGAATACCCAGACCGTAGAGTCGGAGAAGCAGGAGAGAGTGTTCACACAAGCGGAGGTGAACGGCCTTGTGGCCAGAGAGAGCAAATCAGCGGTAGAGCGGTTGCTGAAGAGCGTGGGCATTGCGCCGGAAGGGGATTATAAGGCATCGCTGGAAGCGTTTCGTCAGTGGCGAGATAGCAAGAATGCAAAGATTGAAAAGATAACCGCGCAAATGCAAAAACTTCAGCAGCAGAATGCGGTGCTCAGCCAGCAGCTAGAGGCATTAAAAATTGGCATTCTGATGGAGAAACTGGATAGGTACACAAGGTTGGCCAAGGCATATCGAGCAGAAGATAGCACGTTTATCGACGCATTGGAGCGCATGATAAAGGGTTTGGTCTCAAAATGGGATGCTCTACATGGAGAACGCAAGAATGCAGATTGATTCAAGAGGCCAAAGGCCAGAAAAGTGAGGCTGATAAGGTCGCTCATGTGCGCGAAGGTTTTGAGAGTTGCCATAATGCCTCCAAGAGGGACAACACTCTGGCGGTTGCCAAGAGCGGGCACAGGGCGTTGGCCGCTCTATTGGGAAAGAACAGGATCTCGGCAAGAGCGAGGCGCTGGGAAAAACGCCTTGAAATATTCGTAGGTGAGAACGGCAAAGCCGTTTACTCGTATAAATTGCCCGATGGGGCGATCATACAATGCAACAAAGAAAGGATAGCAATTAAAAATGGGAAAAGCAGCATTAAAAGGATTTTGTGCAGCAAGATTGTGGCCGATTACAAAGAATGACGCAGAGACTTATTCGACTGGGACGATGGTTCCGCTTCCGGGCGCGCAGCAGCTGACGAAGGATACCAGCCGTTCGGAATATACCATTTACGCAGATGACGGCGTTTATGATTCCGGCAGCGATTTTCAGTATGAGGATCTGACGTTTACTGTCGCTGAGCTGACGCCTGAACTGGAAGCACAGCTTTCGGGCGGCACCTTTGATGAGACGACCAAGGTGTATACGTTTAAAACGCGCGATACTGCGCCGGAGTTTGCTTTCGGCTATGCAGCGCTCAAGCTGGATGGCACATATCGCATGTTCAAACATTATGTGGTTAAGCTGATGAGCGTAAAAATCAGCCATTCTTCCACGGGTGATTCCGGGGATATCCAGGCGTATGAGTTGGCATTTAGAGCGACTCAGCGCCAGGCAGATGGCAAAGTCCGCGATATTATGGACAGCGAGACGGAGGGCTATGAGTGGCTCGGCCAGATCGAACAGTATCCAGTAAGCGCTGGGGAATAAAGACACGCGGAGCAGCATAGCTGCTCCGCCTTATTTTGGAGATAAAACAAATGGGGTTGTTTCAAAATAAATCGGCAGCAATGAGCCTGCCTAAAAATAAGAAAGTTCACGGCATTGAAATTAAAAAGGTGCCGGTAGGAAAATATATTGCAGCAATGCGCGAGATGGAAGAGCTGCCAAGCATTATCATCCACGAGTTGTTTCCAGGCAAGAGTATGGCGGATATTATGGCAGATTTTTCAAGAGCAGATGAGGAGTTCGCAATTGGCCTGATGGGCAAACTGCTGATCGTGCTGCCTGAAAAGCTGTTAGAAGCGCTATGCTCTGTAATTGGCATTTCGGCACAGGTTGCCATGGAGCAGCTGACGCCCAAAGAGCTTTTGGATATTACGCGCGAGTTTTGGAAAATCAACGAGCTGAGCGATTTTTTCAAGAGCGTGTCGGGGCTGATAAGACAAAAGCTGCCGACACAAAATACTGGCTCCAGCGATGGATCGCCATTGCAGAAAGCATCGGAATAGGCAAGAAAGAACTGCTGGAAGATTATTATTTGGATGAGTTTTTGGCGGTAATGGATGCCTATGCGGAAATGCACAAAATAGAACACGAAGATAATGGCATAGAAGTGACAGCGGAAAATTGGTAACAAAGAGGGAAAACATGGTAATATATGGTAAAAGAGGAAAGGATTCGGTAAATAATGAAACGCTTAATTCTGCTACTATTATCAT
>JAHZHM010000326.1 GCA_019420265.1 Clostridiales bacterium | reverse complement strand
TTTCAAATTGGGCAAAGCGATACTCAATCTTGCCTGCGGGATGACAAGCGGCGAATACAGCCGCGTATGTGGGCGACGGCGGGCCTTCTTATTGCGCAAAGGATTGCCATCCTTCTGCCAAATGCAAATGGGATCTGCTTCTCCCTGTAGAGGCCGGCCTATTCGCAAGGTGCCGCCAATTATCCGCATACTTTGCAACAATCTCTGCCGCCAGCCTGATTGATCGTTCCAGATCTAATTTCTTTTGAACGGCTAAGCCTTGGGCAGCTTTTTGTTACATGATATTTTTCTCCCCTCGGCGTCCAGTAGACAATTTCCTCCGGATCACTTGGCTGGGAAGAGGGCTCCGGCTTTGACACAGCCGAGTCGGATGGTATTGGGCTCGCCGCCGCTTCCGTTTCCTTTTGCTCCAGAATCTGTTCCGCCCGCTGCAGTTCCTGATAATTTTTAACCAGAGGGCGAACTGCTTCCGGCAAATTGTCATAATACTCCCTGGCCTCGGCAATGATGTCTTTGCTTTCCAGGTCCACTTCCCCTATCGCATCTATCTTATTTTGCGCCTCTTCCGCTTGCCGCCATGCTTCATCCTGCAAGCGCTGCAACTCCTGTTCGGCCGCCAGCAGATCATCATAGTTGCCCACCAGCGCGGCGGCATCCTCTCCCAGAGCATCATAGGCTTGCCGGGCGATCACAATCGCTTCCCCGCTTTGCAGCGTCACCTCGCCAATCTGCGCAATGGCCTGCTCGGCTGCACCGGCCTGCTTTTTCAATTTATCATAATCCAGCACATGAATTGTTATCGTATTGGATTGCACCTCACCGCAGTAAACCATGAGCTGCACATTGCCTTCTTGCTTTGCCTGCACCTTGCAGCAGTATAAATCTTCATTTCTCTGCTCAAGCGAGGAAGTTACAACATCTTCTTCGCTGCTCCAAATGACAAGCTTAGAGAAATCTGCATTTTGTGGAGTTAACTCAATTTCTACATCTGCTGTTTTACCAATGCCAATTTTGATTTCGCTATCTAAAAGCTTAATTTTTTCTGGTGCTGGAGCACGCCCCAAACCCGAACCGAGAAGGGCAATGCACCAAATTGCGCTAATTACTGTTACTCCAATTTTAATATTCCTTTTCCAATCTTCCCGATATTTCCAAAGCAAATAAATACCCAGCGGAGGAAATAAAATTAAAAACAATACACAAATCCACTTTTGACGAAACCACTCCATTTTTTTCTCTCCCATTTATTACATTATTTTCCATTTATGGATAATTTCATAATAAATGCGAGATAAAACAGCGTCAATGCAGTCACTGCATAACGCAGGATAATGGCGGCATAACAGCATTTTAGCAATAAAAAAGGAGATTCTCATTCGAGAATCTCCAAAAATAGAACCCGGCAGCTACCTAGTCTCCCACACCGTTGCCAGTGCAGTACCTT
>JAHZHM010000325.1 GCA_019420265.1 Clostridiales bacterium | reverse complement strand
GGCATCTGGGCATACAGGCTTTGATAGGCCTTTTCCTCTGCGCTCACCAAAGCCGCCTGCTTCTTTTCCGGCGAATAAACGCTCTTTGCGTTATAGTATGTCTTTTCTATAATCTGTAAATGCAGCGGGCCATTCTTTCCGATCTCGCCCACCACCTCCTCTTTTTCGATAAATTCAGGAAACGGATTCTCCCCCAAAAGATGTATTTTCTGCTTTCCCAGCAGCATATAGCGCTCAACTGCCGTCTCCCCTGTCGGGACTTTATCATAGCTGCTGATGGTCGCCTCCGCCTTGGCAATATAATCAACCCTTGCGATGACGACACCTCTCGCAGGCATGGAAATAGGCGTTTCTCCTTTGAGGTAGTTTCCCGCAATCAGCAGCTGCCCTTCCGAAACTTGCTCTCCTTCGGCCACAACCGCCTGTCCGCCAGTTACGATAACCTGCTCTACCACGCCGCTTTTGAGCGCGTAAACCGCACAGGGCTGCTCCTCCCGAATCTCAGGCTTTGGAGTGCGCTCCCGAATCTCTGCCACCAGGCTTGCGCCGTCAAAGGAGACGTAGACATACGTCAAATCCGGAAAGGCATTCCAAATCGCCCGCTCCAGCTTTTTGGTGTCAATGCGGCTTTTGAGCGCAAACTCCTTTGCTCCGGCCTCCTGCATCACCAGATACACATCGTATTCGCTGATGCTTGTCAGCCCCTCGACGCGAATGCGCACGCAAAACAGCGAGAGAATCACCACCACGCAAATTGTGAGCGCCGCCCCAACACCCAGAATCCAGCGTCTGCGCAGGAAGTCCAAAACTGCCGCTCCCCCGCCGCGCTTTTCCACTATAACCTTCGCCTGTTCCGGCAGCATTTTCTGCAGCTTCTTATAATCCCGCACAGATAGCTTGGCGCGAAACTGCGTATAGCTTTTGCGCTGCAATTCCAAAAACTGCAGGCCTTCCTTTGCGGCAGCGTTTAACAGGCGCTCCACACCCAGCAATTCCACGTTAATGATAACATATCCAAAAAGAAAATACCATAAATATAGCAATTACGGCTCCCCCTTTATTTCCTCTGCATCCCCATATCGTATTTGCTCGATGATCCCAGTAAAGCAGAGCACGCCTTCCTGCATAGAGCAGACATAGAAATCCCTTCCAAGAAAACAAATATCGCCAAACTCCGTCGTGAGCTTGAGCACTTTTTCCGAGTATGCCGCAATATTCAAAAACCCCTCAACCGTGCAAGCCGTGTTATCATAAACATGGATGCCCAGCCCATTTGCCACAACCTGTGGCGGAAACTCCATCACCGCGCCGGCCCGAAGCCTCCAATTTTTTTTGCGTTTTCTCGCCTTTGCTGCCATTTTTTCACCACCTGCGTCTATTTTATGAGCAGAAGGCGCAAAAAAATACACAAAAAAACAACGGCATCTCTGCCGTTGTTTTATGCTTTTAGTGTTTTCTCTTTCTAGCAGCCTCAGCCTTCTTCTTTCTCTTAACACTGGGCTTTTCATAATGCTCGCGCTTTCTGACCTCTGCGAGAACACCAGCTCTTGCGCATTTTCTTTTAAACCGCTTCAGAGCGCTCTCCAGAGACTCATTTTCGCCTACGCGTATTTCAGACATCTTTTTCCCCCCCTCCCATAATCAAATGCGCAAATTACTACGCCTTAACCGGGAGTATTTGCACGAAGGGCAACAAGTACCATTCAATGTCTAAAATTATAGATCTTTTCTTTCGCAAAGTCAACAAATTCTTCCGAGCAGCGCAAAATTATCCTGCATTTTCGCGCTGCAACAAAGAAATCGCTTGCAAAAAAGGCAAAAAAATTATATAGTAATGGAGAAACAGGCATACTACTTTTTGGCATTGAAAAAGCTGCGGCCAGTATTCTTTTCAAGAGAGCCGGTGTTTGGTGCAAACCGGCAGAGAAGCTGTCCTTTCCACTTTTGAGCCTCCCGGCCCTGCCGGAGTTTGGCACTCTCTATCGTGCTATGAGCGGCCGTTTTTTGCGGCAATTTGGGTGGCAACGCGGAATCCTTCCGTCCCATATTGGGATTGGGGGGAATTTTTATGCCAAAAGAAAGCAAAATTCAAATCTAGGAGGAAAACATGCTGGATTTAAAGTTTCTCCGGGCAAATCCGGAAATCGTCAAACAGAACATCCGCAACAAATTTCAGGATCAAAAACTGGGGCTGGTGGATGAGGTTATTGCGCTGGATGCGGAAAACCGCGCAACCATTCAGCAGGCCGAAGCGCTGCGGGCAGACCGCAACCGCATTTCCAAGCAAATCGGCGGCCTGATGGCCAAAGGGCAAAAGGAAGAAGCCGAGGCCCTCAAGCGGCAAGTTACGGATTTTTCCAGCCACCTGGCCGAATTGGAGGAAAAAGAGCGGGAGCTGGATGAAAAGATCACCCAGATCATGATGAGCATCCCCAACATCATCGATGCGAGCGTTCCCATCGGCAAAGACGACAGCGAGAATGTGGAAATTCAGCGCTATGGCGAGCCTGTCGTTCCGGATTTTGAGATCCCCTATCACGCCGAGATCATGGAGCGTCTTTCCGGCCTGGATCTGGAGAGCGCCAGAAAAGTTGCCGGCAATGGTTTCTATTATCTGATGGGCGATATTGCACGGCTGCATTCCGCCGTTCTTTCCTATGCGCGCGACTTTATGATCGAGCGTGGCTTCACCTACTGCATCCCGCCTTTCATGATCCGCAGCGATGTCGTTACGGGCGTCATGAGTTTTGCGGAAATGGACGCCATGATGTATAAAATCGAGGGCGAAGATCTCTACCTGATCGGGACAAGCGAGCATTCCATGATCGGCAAGTTCATCGATACCATTTTGAAGGAAGATGCCCTTCCCTATACGCTGACCAGCTATTCCCCCTGCTTCCGCAAGGAAAAGGGCGCGCATGGCCTGGAGGAGCGCGGCGTCTACCGCATTCATCAGTTTGAAAAGCAGGAGATGATCGTCGTCTGCAAGCCGGAGGACAGCATGATGTGGTTCGATAAACTCTGGCAGAATACGGTCGACCTCTTCCGCACTTTGGATATTCCCGTTCGCACACTGGAATGCTGCTCGGGCGATTTGGCGGATCTCAAAGTCAAATCCATCGACGTGGAGGCATGGTCGCCGCGTCAGAAGAAATACTTTGAAGTGGGCAGCTGCTCGAACCTGGGCGATGCGCAGGCGCGCCGGCTGAAAATCCGCGTCAATGGGGAAAACGGCAAGTATTTTGCGCATACGCTCAACAATACCGTCGTCGCTCCGCCCAGAATGCTCATCGCATTTTTGGAGAATAACCTGTGCGCCGATGGCAGCGTCCGCATTCCCGAGGCGCTGCGCCCCTATATGGGCGGCATGGATGCCATTCGCGCCAAATAGCAGAATTTAAAATAGCCAGGGCAAGCCCAAAAAGCTGCCTCTGGCTATTTTTATTGCAGAAAATAAGATGAATCAACCCGGAGGCCATCCAAGCTCTCTGCCGCCCAGCAAATGAAAATGCAGATGCGGCACCGTCTGCCCCGCATCTTTTCCAATATTGCTCACAATGCGGAACCCGCTCTCTTCTAGGCCAAGCTCCCGCGCCAGTTTTCCCGCAACCTGAAAAATATGCGCAACCACCTCTCCATCCTCCGGCTTTAGGGCCAATACCGACTGGATGTGTTTTTTGGGAATGATGAGCACATGCACAGGCGCCTTCGCATCAATATCATAGAATGCCAAAACCTGCTCATCCTCGTAAGCCTTTTTCGAGGGAATTTCCCCCCGGATGATTTTGCAAAAAATGCAATCTTCCATCGCAATCCTCCTTATCCTAAATTTCTTCCAAACTGCCTGGAAGTTTTTCTCATTTTTCGATCAAGCGGGCTTGCAGCGTCTCCTGCCGAACTTCCGTGATGAAGGCACGCACGATACAGTTCTCCTGGCCGCCCTCTTCTATGGCGACTCTCTGATAGCGCGTGGTATAGCCCAGCATCTTTCCGCTATCATCCCGCTCTTCCAGCAAAACTTCCTGTTCTTTCCCAACAAAACGCGCCAAATATTCCTGCTGCATCTCATGCGCCAATGCCGCAATTTCTGCCGCCCGGCGCTTTTTCTCCGAGCCCGGCACATCCCCCGGCATCTTTGCCGCGGCCGTCCCCTCTCTTTTGGAAAACGGGAATACATGAATTTTGGCAAAACCGATCTGCCGCAAAAAATCCAAGGTGCTCTGGTGTTCCTCTTGGGTTTCCCCTTGGAATCCGGCGATGACATCCGTCGTAATCGCAGGATCTTCAAAGTATTTCCGCGCATTTGCGATATACTGCGCATATTCGGCCGGCGTATATTTTCTGTTCATCCGGCGCAAAACCTGGGCACAGCCGCTCTGCAGCGAGACGTGAAAATGCGGGCAGAGCCGTTTGCACGCCGCAGCTCTGCGGCAAAATTCTTCGGTCAGAAGCGATGGCTCCAAAGAGCCCAGGCGAATGCGCGCCAGCCCCGGAATCTGGTTCAGCCGCTCGATGACGTCAATTAGGCTGTTTTGCTCTAAATCTTTGCCGTAAGAGCCCAGGTGTATCCCCGTCAGGATGATCTCCTGCACGCCGCTTTTCACCAGGCGCTCGGCCTCTTTTAAGATTTCCTCCAGCGGCCGCGAACGCACCGGCCCTCTGGCATATGGAATGATGCAATAGCTGCAAAAATTGCTGCACCCATCGCAAATTTTTAAGTTTGCCCGGGTTCTCTCCTGGCTTTTGGAGATGTTCAGAGGTTCAAATTCGCGCTCCTCAAGAATTTCCTCAACTGCATCAATCTTCTCTTCGCCTTCCAGACTGCGCTGCACAATTTGCACGATCTGCCCTTTGCATTTCGATCCGATGACAGCCGCAACGCCCTCTTGCTCCAAAATGCGCGCCGCATCCCTTTGCGCCATGCACCCGCATACAAAGATCCGTGCGTCTTTGTTTTGGTGATGCGCCCGGGAGATCATCTGCCGTGATTTTTTATCCGCTACTGCCGTTACCGTACAGGTGTTGATGATATAAAGATCCGCGCTCTGTTCAAACGCTACCGTCTGATACCCCGCCTGCTCCATCAGCTCGCGCATGGCATCCGTCTCATATTGATTGACCTTGCAGCCCAGCGTCTCATAAGCCGCCCGCATCCTAACACCCCGTTTCGTAAGCCGCCAGCGCCGTCAGTGCAATGGCCGCAGTCTCTCCGCGCAAAATGCGCCGGCCAAGGCTCACCGACCGCCCACCTGCTGCGATAATCTGCTCTGCTTCCTGCTCGGAAAATCCGCCTTCCGGCCCGACGATCAGCGCGATATCCCTTTGCTCTCTGACCTGCTCAAAAACCTGCCGCAGCGCAATTTCAGACTTCTCATAGGCAAAGAGCACTGCATCGTGCTGCGGAATTTTCTCTAAAACTTCTTTGAAGGAAAGCGGCTGCAGGATGCGCACCGCCGCAGCTCTGCCGCACTGCTTCACTGCCCCTTCAGCAATTTTCTCAAAGCGCTCCTGTGCTTTGCCGCCTTCCTTGGGCTTTTTGACACACCTGCTGCTCACAAAGGGCGCGAAACAGCAAATGCCCAGTTCCACCGTCTTTTGCAGGATTAGCTCCATTTTGTCCGATTTCATGTAGGCGACATAGAGCGTAAGATCCACGCTAGGCTCCCCAGGGCAATCTCTCGATTCGAGAATTTCTGCGCAAACTTCGCCCTTCTCCACGCTGAGCGCCCGGCAAACCAGCTCTTTGCCCTGATATGCCGCTAAAAAGGAGTCTCCGACCGCCATTCTGAGCACACGGCTAAAGTGCTCCGCCTCGCCATCCAGCAAAAAGGCTTTGTTTTCTACCACTTTTCCAGCAAAAAAGCGTCTCATGCTTGATTTTGAGCGATGATCGCCGCCCATTCTCCATCTTTGCAGACTTGAAGCACTTTTAGGCCGCCGGCCAAAAGCGCATCGCGCACTTCCTCCGCGCGCTCGATGATGATGCCCGAGCAGACCATCTTGCCCTCTGGCCGCAAATAGCGCCGGAAAAGCGGGATCATCGCCTTGATGACATCCGCCACAATATTGGCCGCGATGACATCGTATTGCCGATCGCCGATCTGCCCAGCCAAAGCCTCATCCATCAGAACGTTGCCCAGAAACAGCCGAAAATCCTGCTCCGCAATGCCGTTGCGCGCCGCATTTTCCCGGGAGACGCGAATCGAATCCTCCTCGATATCCACGCCCGTGACGCTCCCCGCGCCCAGCAGCTTGGCCGCCACAGCTAAAATCCCGCTGCCACAGCCCATATCCAGCACTTCGTCGCCCGGCGCAACCAGCTCTTCCAGCGCCTGGATGCAAAGCCGGGTCGTCTCATGCGTGCCCGTCCCAAAGCTGGAGGAAGGATCAATTTCCAGAACAATGCGTGTATTTCCCTCGGGAAGCGGCTCCCAGGAGGGCTTAATGAGCATTTTTTCGCCAATCTTTGTGGGCTTGAAATACTTTTTCCAGTTGTTCATCCAATCCTCTTCCCGAAGGCCAGAGGTTTTCAGAGAAACATCCGCGCCCATTTGTCGCGCCTGTTCCATCGCCCGCAAAGCCCGCTCCTTTTTCTCTTCTCCCTGGCCGTTTTCCGGCGCATAAATGCAGATGATGGCGTCTTTTTGCGCAAGCAGCTTATCCTCGACATAGTCGTAATAGACGGAAGTCTCCAAATACTCGGAAAACTCGCGCGGATCCTGCACAGAAAATTCATAGATCTCTTGCGCCACCAGAAGATCGCTCAAAAGCTCCACATACTCGGGCTGAGTGATGAGATGCAAACATGTCCAATTCATGGCAATTCCTATCCTTCAATTACTTTTGTCGCGTTTTTTCTCTGGGCACGCCGCTGCTGCTCTGCCTTCCAATACGAATCGAACTCTGCAGCGCTTCCCTCTTTGATATCCGCTTTTGCGATGATCATAGCGCTATGCTTGTCCACATAGACGAACCAGTATTTTTTGTTTTGTACTACCTTGCGGATCTGCGCCCACTTAATTGCCTCCATTTTTCCGTTTTTCTTGTTCTGGGAGACAATCTTTTTCGAGGTTACCTCAAATTTCATGGGAGTTTTGTTTTTATAAAGCGGAATATCCAGGAGCTTTAAATGCTTTTTCAGTGTGCTTTTGCGCTCCAAAAAGAACCAGAGCAGCGCGATCACTGCAACGCAGCCCTGCAAAATTGCATTGGGCCAGTTCCCTTCCGCAAATTTCAAAGCCATATCTGCAAAGAAAATGAGCGCAAAGGCCAGCACAGCGTCAAATTTCCAATTTGCAAAGGAAAGGCTGTCCCGCCAGTAGAAGCTGCGGTATTTTCTTTTGTCCAAAGCGGTATCGATTACTACCATTCTTCTCTCCTCAACCTTTTTTAAAATTATATCATCTTTTGTCTGCACTTGCCAGCAGGGATTCGAAAAACGCCGTCAACTCTTGATAGCTAGAAAGCGAAACTGCCTTTTGCCGCAGCTTTGCGGCTCCCGCAATTCCCTTGACATACCAGGCCGCATGTTTGCGGAATTCCTTCATGGCAATTTCCTCGCCTTTTTGCTCGATGGCCAGCCAGGCCTGCCTGAGCGCAATTTCTATTTTCTCAGAAAGACTGGGGCGCTCATATGCGCCGCTCTCTAAGTAGCTTTTGATCTGTCCAAATATCTGCGGATTCCCCAGAGCGCCTCGCGCCACCATGATGCCATCCGCCCCGGTATGCCGCAAAATTGCCTGGGCATCCTCCGGGGTAAAGATATCTCCATTTGCGATGACCGGAATGCGCACAGCCTGCTTTACCTCCGCAATAACATCCCAATCTGCCTTGCCCTCATAATACTGTTCCCGCAGCCGCCCATGCACCGCAATGCCATCTGCGCCCGCCTGCTCCAAAACCTCTGCAAAAGAGACGCAGTTCACATGTGCAGCGTCAAAACCCTTGCGGAATTTCACTGTTATCGGGCTTTTCACAGCCTTTTTGAGCGCGCGAACGATCTCCCCCGCCAGCTTTGGCTCTTTCATGAGCGCAGAGCCTTCGCCGTTATTGACAATTTTCGGCGCAGGACATCCCATATTGATATCGAACAGTGCAATTTTCTCTCCCATCACTTGTTCCAGCATGGCGGCTGTATGCGCAATGGTATCCGGCTCGCGCCCGAAGAGCTGAATGGCAGCTTTGCCTTCTGCCTCGCTAATGCCCAGAAGATCGAATGTCCTGCGGTTATGGAATTTCAGGCCCTTGGC
>JAHZHM010000324.1:349-5787 GCA_019420265.1 Clostridiales bacterium | reverse complement strand
ATCCAGGGCGGAAATGGTCAGCGGCCCGCAAAAACAGTTATAATGCTTGCGCAAAAAACCGCCAACCACCAGGAGATCCGCGTTGATATGGCGATTGATATAGGACGCAATCCCCAAATCGTTGGTAACGACGGTCAGGCCCTGAACATCCGTCAGAAAGCGGGCCATCTCCAGCGTGGTCGTGCCAGTATCCATAATGATGGTATCGCCATCCTGCACCATCGCCGCGGCCGCTTTGCCAATGGCATGTTTTTCCTCTTTGCGGTAGACCAGCCGCTCTTCGTATATCTTTTCGTAGCTCGTCTTTTTATTGCGAATCGCGCCGCCATGCGTGCGTTTTAAAAGGCCGGCAAATTCCAGCTCTCTCAGATCGTTTCGGATGGTCGCCGGCGAGACGCCGAACTCCTCGCAAAGGCTGGATACCGTGGCTTTCACCTGCCGGTTGACCAGCTCAACGATCAGCTGCTTGCGCTCTTCTGCGAATACGTTTTCATCGCTTCTAGCCAAAATAGTTCCTCCACTTATTCGATAATCTGAGCGCCCATTGAGCGCATCTCGGCCAGCGCCTCTTCATGCCCCTGCATCTCCAGGTAGGCCAAGCCATCTGTTAGGACGGCCACTTCAAACCCGTTTTTCAGCAGATCCATGACGGTATTTTTCACGCAGTATTCCGTGGCGATGCCGCTTACGATCACTTTGCGCGTCAGGTTATATTTGAGCGCGCCATACTGCTCGTTTTGCGCATTAAAGCCGGAGTACTCTTCCTCCATCGGGTTGTATCCCTTGTTAAACACATTGTAGCGCTCCAGCGGCGTGTTGATGGTTTTTTTGAGATCCGTATAGAATGCCTCTTCCACCTGGCTCTCTTTTGTGCCCGCAACTGCGTGCTGCGGCCAGGGGCCGCCCTGCTCCTGGAACGAGCAGTGATCCTTCGGGTGATAATCGCGCACATAGAATACTCTGTGCTCGGGATGCCCATTCAGATAAGCAACGGTGTTGTTCACCGCGGCCTCGGCATTCTGGCAAGCCATGCTGCCATCCGTAAACGCGTGAATCATATCCACGACGATAAAGCTGGTATCTTCCCTCTTCTGCTTCCACCAAAGGTTCATGGGCGAAGCGGGCAAATGCCGCTTATGCTCAGATTTTTCATACAGCGAGACGATGCGCGCCATCGTATCCTTCTCCACCAGATTGCCCCGCAGATACTGCGCAAGCTGCTCATAGGTGAAGCCCAGCTCATCTTCATCCGAATTCGAGATGCCCAGCCCCGCTGCCGGAGCCTTTTTCATCACGCATTCCGGCGCGCCATACTGCGCCGCAATGGCATAGATATCCGGCTTAATCAGGCCGTCCATCGGGTTATAATCGCTGCCGCCATCGCCGTATTTGGTAAAATACCCGGTGATATTTTCCGTAGCATGATCCGTCCCCACAACGAGCAGCCCCTTGCCCAGCGCATATTGGCAAACCATGCGCAGCCTGGGCTGAGAGTTTCCGAGGAAATAAGAATCCGCCTGCTCCCGAATGCAGCTGGGCTCTATGCTCTCCAGAAGGCCATCATACATCGGGCGGATATTGATTGTCTCGCAGGTGATGTTGGAAAAGCGCTGCGTCAGGGCGTCGGCACATTCCAGCGCATCGTGAATATCCTTTTGTTCGCCATTGGGCAAAATCAGCAGATGCACCAGGCCGCTGATATCCCGCACGGCATCTGCCACAAGCGCCGCCGAGACATAGCTATCGATGCCGCCGGAAAGCCCCAGCATAAAGCCTTTCATGCCGGTGCTCATGAGATATTCTTTGGTTGCGCACTTGATCTCTTCAATTTTCGCGTTGATATATTCCTCCTGGGACTGGTGATCCCGCGCAAAATCCAGCGCAAGTGCATTCAGAATTTCTCTCTGCTTCATTTTCATAATATCATCTCCTCACAGCGCATCGCTTATACTATTCCCTATTATACCTTTTTTCTGGAAAAATTCAAACATTGCGCGGGGGATATTTCCATAAAAAATGCGGCGATATGCTAGGGATACCGCCGCACTTTTGCAGGATACTATTTCTTAAATAGCTTTTTCTTTTTGGGGATGCTCTGCGCATCGATATTTTCCAGCTCCATAATCAGCTGTTTTTGCTGCTCGGTCAGCTTGCGCGGAATCTGCACATTCATCTTGACGAACAGATCGCCATGCAAATCCTGCCGCAAATATTTGATGCCCTTCCCGCGCAGGCGGAACGTCGTCCCGGTCTGCGTGCCCGCCGGAATGCTGTATTTGACTTTTCCATCCAGCGTGGGCACTTCCAGCTCACAGCCCAGCGCCGCCTGGCCAAAGCTGATGGGCATCTCCATATAGAGGTTGACCCCTTCTCTTTTGAAGGTTTTGTGCGGCCGCACCTGAATATAGACGAGCAGATCGCCCGCCGGGCCGCCCTTTTCTCCGGCATCGCCCTGGCCGGAAAGCGTGATGACCTGGCCGTTATCGATGCCAGCCGGAATATTGATGCTGATCTTTCGATTCTGCTGCACATGTCCGCTGCCCCGGCAAACTTCACAGGGATCTTCGATGATCTTGCCCTGGCCGCGGCAATTCGGGCAGGTTGTGATATTCATAAAGCTGCCAAACATGCTGCGCTGTTCTTGGCGCACCTGGCCGCTTCCGCCGCAAGTTGGGCAGGTTTTGACGCTGCTGCCCGGCTTAGCGCCAGTTCCATGGCAATGATCGCAGGCCTCCCTGCGCCCGATATTCACCTCTTTTTTCACGCCAAAGGCCGCTTCTTCAAAGGTGATGCGCAGCGTGGTCTCCACATCGCCCCCGCGGGTTGGCCCATTTCTTCTGGCCGCAGAGCCACCGCCGCCAAAGAAACTCTCAAAGATATCTCCAAAGCCGCCAAAACCACCGCCGCTAAAGCCGCCGCCATAGCTTCCGTAGCCGCCCGCACTCCCGTCAAACGCCGCCGAGCCAAACTGATCGTATTGCGCGCGCTTTTGATCATCCGAGAGCACCTGATACGCCTCGTTCACTTCTTTGAACTTCTGCGCGGCGCTTTCATCGTCTTTATTGAGATCCGGGTGATACTTTTTTGCGAGCTGGCGATAGGCCTTTTTGATTTCCTCTGCGCTGGCGCTCTTCTCCACGCCCAGCGTTTCGTAGTAATCCTTATTTGCCAAATCCTTTTCCTCTTTTAACCGCAGAAAGGAAGGCCGGGAACTTTCACCCGCCTTCCCTTCCGTTTGGGCCCTTTTCTTACTTCTGGTTCTTGTCGTCGTCCACTACTTCGTAATCCGCATCGACGACGTTGTCATCCTTGGGAGCCGCGCCCTGTGCGCCAGGAGCACCCTGCGCACCTTGTTCGCTCTGCGCCTGATACGCCTTGCCGAACACTTCATAGGAGACTGTCGTCAGCGCTTCGCTGGCCGTCTTGATGGCTTCGGTATCCGTCCCCTCCAGGGCCTTTTTCAGATCTGCAACTTTAGCCTCGATGGAAGCTTTATCCGCATCCGAGATCTTGTCGCCCAGCTCTTTGACCGTCTTTTCCGTCTGGTAGACCAAAGAGTCGCCGGTGTTGCGGACTTCGATCTCCTCTTTCTTCTTCTTATCCTCTGCCGCGAACTGCTCTGCTTCCTTCACAGCCTTATCGATATCCTCATCCGAGAGGTTTGTGGAAGCGGTGATGGTGATATCCTGGCTCTTGCCCGTCCCCAGATCCTTTGCAGAGACATGCACGATGCCGTTGGCGTCGATATCGAAAGTAACCTCGATCTGCGGCACGCCTCTGGGCGCAGCCGGAATATCCGTCAGCGTGAAGCGGCCCAGCGTTTTGTTATACTGTGCCATCTCTCTCTCGCCCTGAAGAACGTGAATTTCCACGCTGGTCTGGCCGTCCGCCGCTGTGGAGAAAATCTGGCTCTTCTTGGCCGGAATCGTCGTATTGCGCTCGATGAGACGCGTGCAGACGCCGCCCAGCGTCTCGATGCCCAGGGAAAGCGGCGTGACATCCAGCAGCAAAACATCTTTCACTTCGCCGCCCAGAACGCCGCCCTGAATCGCCGCGCCCAGCGCCACGCACTCATCCGGGTTGATGCCCTTATAGGGCTCTTTGCCCGTGAGCTTCTTGACCATATCCTGAACTGCCGGGATTCTGGTGGAGCCGCCGACCAACACGACTTTATCGATCTCGCCGGTAGAAAGCCCAGCATCTCTCAGCGCATTCATAGTGGGGCCTTCTGTCGCGCGGACCAGGTCCTCCGTCAGCTTATCGAACTGCGCCCGGGAGAGGTTCATATCCAGGTGCTTGGGGCCAGTCGCATCCATCGTGATGAAGGGCAGGTTGATATTGGCCTGCATGACGCCGGAAAGGTCAATTTTCACCTTCTCGGCCGCCTCTTTCAGGCGCTGCATTGCCGCGTTGTCTGCGGAAAGATCGATGCCGTTTTCCTTCTTATACTCGGAGACCATCCAATCCATGATGCGCTGGTCGAAATCGTCGCCGCCCAGCCGGGTATTGCCGTTGGTTGCTAAAACTTCTACAACGCCATCGCCAATTTCCAGAATGGAGCCGTCGAACGTGCCGCCGCCCAGGTCGTAAACCAGAATTTTCTGAGAATCCTCTTTATCCAATCCATAGGAGAGCGCAGCGGCCGTCGGCTCGTTGATGATGCGCAGCACTTCCAGCCCTGCGATTTTACCTGCGTCTTTGGTCGCCTGGCGCTGGGAATCCGAGAAGTAGGCCGGAACCGTGATGACAGCCTGGGTTACGCTCTCGCCCAGATAGCTCTCGGCATCTGCCTTGAGTTTTGCCAGAATCATAGCCGAAATCTCCTGGGGAGAATAGCTCTTGCCCTCAATATTGACTTTGCGATCCGTTCCCATATCCCGCTTGATGGAAGCGATGGTGTTTTCGTGGTTGGTAACTGCCTGGCGCTTTGCGATCTGGCCCACAAGGCGCTCGCCGTTCTTTGCAAATGCGACGACCGAAGCCGTTGTCCGCGCGCCCTCTGCGTTTGGAATGACGACAGGCTCGCCGCCCTCCATAACCGCCATGCAGCTATTGGTTGTTCCAAGGTCAATTCCGATAATCTTGCCCATAATAATATATCCTCCTAAACATTCAAATTTTTATTTTACTACTTTTACCATGCTATGCCGCAATATGCGCTCTCCGGCGCGATAGCCGCGCATGAGCACTTCTTTGATCTGCCCGCTTTCCTCGCCTTCCTCCGGCTCTGCCTGCATCACGGCGTTATGGAAATTCGGGTCGAACTGCTGGCCCTCGGCCGCAATCTCTTCAATGCCAAGAGAAGCAAAAATCTCGCCCAGCTGTTTTTGAATCAGCTCCACGCCCTGCTTTATGGGCGAATCCTCTTCGCCTGCCGCTTTGAGCGCGTATTCCATGTTATCCGCCAGCGGAAGGAACTTCGCCGCAACATCCAGCAT
>JAHZHM010000324.1:0-339 GCA_019420265.1 Clostridiales bacterium | reverse complement strand
CTCCGAAACCGCCGTCTGGTTGCGCCGCTTGTAGTTCTCAAAATCCGCCCGCTCGCGCTGCAGCAAGGAAAGATATTCATCCCGCTCTTTTTGCAGTTTCTCTTTTTCCAAATCGGCCTTCTTGCCCTTTTCCTTGGCGGGCTTCTTTTGGGGCTCGCTCTTCTGCTGTGTCTCCTCCTGGAGCTGCTCGTTTACCTGCTCTTCCTGCTGCTCCTGCTTGTTCTTTGCCATTTCTCTCTCCTGTCAGTATTGTTTGTCATCCGTAAGATAGTATTGCAAAATCTCGTTCGTGCTGGCGCTCACGCACCGCAGCACCGAGATAATTTTCGCATAGTTCAT
>JAHZHM010000323.1 GCA_019420265.1 Clostridiales bacterium | reverse complement strand
ACATATGATACGTTTGGCTAGAAAAGAAGATGCAGAGCAGCTACTGCTGCTTTGCAACCAGTTTAACGGCGAAGGGGAGACGAGCGCGGCGCATATCGAGCAGTCTTTGCTGCAAAACCAGCAGGAGATTGCCGTGGTGGCAGAAGAGGACGGCGTTTTGGCGGGGTTCGTCTGTGTGCAGATGAAAAGGAGCCTTTGCTACCATGCAATATCGCCGGAAATTACAGAGGTATTCGTCTGCGAAGCGCACAGAAGAAAGGGTTTGGCCAGCAAAATGATAGCGTTTGCGGAAATGTGCTGTATGGAGCAGAGCGGCGTACGCAGGTTTGAATTGCAGACGGGCGAGAAAAATTTTGCGGCGCAGGCGCTGTACCGCTCGCTGGGCTATTACGAGGAAAACGAGGTTTTGATGGAAAAGGCAATGGGGCAAACGGAGCCCAGAAAAAGGGAGCGCGCAAAAGAGCATCCTCTCGCTGGGGAATAAAGAAAAATGCGGTTTGCGTCGAATTGCTCCTTGACAGCAGCCCCGCTTTGACTTATAATTCTGTGTTAGGGTTTGCGTTAGGAAATGGACAAATTCTAAAGGAGCCACGAATGAAAGTATTGCTGAAGGGAGCATCGGTATATTCGGAAAAAGGGTTTATCCGCAAAGATATTGCCATCGACGGCGGATGGATCCGAACGCTTCAGGAATCGATCCCATCGGATGGATTCGATACCGTTTTTCATTTCAATGATCTCATCATCTTGCCGGGTTTCGCAGATGTGCATGTGCATTTGCGGGAGCCTGGCTTTTCTTTTAAAGAGACGATTTTAAGCGGGACGCGGGCAGCGGCCAGAGGGGGATATACGGCGGTTTGTGCCATGCCCAACTTGAACCCGCCGCCGGATACGATGGAGCATTTGCTGGCTCAGCAGGAGATCATCGATAGGGATGCGGCTGTGCATGTCTATCCCTATGCCTGCATTACAAAAGGGCAGAAAGGCAGCGGAGAGCTGGCCGATTTGGATGCGCTTGCTGGGAAGGCGGTTGCGTTTTCGGATGACGGCAAGGGCGTGCAGGCAGAAGAGCTGATGCGCGAGGCGATGCTGCGCGTTCGGCGCCTTGGAGGGATTATTGCGGCGCATTGCGAGGATGAGGCGCTTTTGCATGGCGGTTATATCCACGATGGCTGGTATGCCAAAGAGCATGGCCATAAAGGAATTTGCTCAAAGAGCGAATGGGGGCAGGTGCAGCGGGATTTGCAGCTTTGCCGGGAGACGGGATGCCGATATCACATCTGCCATGTCTCAACGAAGGAGAGCGTTGCACTGATACGCCAGGCCAAGGCCGAGGGGCTGCCCGTGAGCTGCGAGACGGCGCCGCACTATCTGCTGCTCTGCGAGGATGATTTGCAGGAGGACGGCCGCTTTAAGATGAACCCGCCGCTGCGCAGCCGGGAAGACAGACAGGCGCTGATCGAGGGGATTTTAGACGGCACCATCGATTGCATTGCGACGGATCATGCGCCGCACAGCGCGGAAGAAAAGAGCAGGGGCCTGGATGGAAGCGCTATGGGCGTCGTGGGGCTGGAAACGGCGTTTCCGGCGCTATATACTGGGCTTGTCAAAAAGAATATCTTGAGCCTCGAAAAACTGATAGAGCTGATGAGCGCCGCGCCGAGGAGGATTTTTGGCCTGCCCGGCGGAAAAATAGAGCAGGGCGCGGCGGCGGATCTCTGCGTTTGGGATCTCGGCGCAGAATATCAAGTTAAC
>JAHZHM010000322.1 GCA_019420265.1 Clostridiales bacterium | reverse complement strand
CGACACGATTGGCTGCTCTGTATCACGCTGCGTTCTGTTTGGCAATGAAGCGGAAGGATCGCCATTTTGTTCGTTTTGCGGCATATCGGGAGGACTGCCATTGCCTTGCTGTCCGCTTTGTGGCAAATTAGCGGCAGTATCCTTTTGTTCTTGCTGTGTTCCGTTATCTTCAATTTTGCTCTGCTCATCGGAGGCATTTTGGGAAAGGCTATCCCATGTGTCATTTTGAATATTCGGCTTATCCATTCCGCCGCCTTTGCCATTTCCCATAGAGCCCATATCCGAAATATCGAGGGCAGAGGCATCAATCAACGAACTGCTGTTTTGTGTCTGCCCGTCAGAGGTCGAAGCAATCGTGCCGTCAAGCTGCCCGCTCACACTTTCTGCACGAAGCAGGCAAAATTCTTTTAGCGTATCAACACCTGTTTGGAACTCTTCATAAGTACAGAATTTCGTTGCATCGCTTTCAACAAAAGGCGCAATCATTTCCTCGACAGAATCGATCATTTCAGAGAAGTATCCGCTGTCGAAGTAGGTCTCAATAAATTCAGCAAAATATTGATGATACAGTTGCATATATTCTTCATTGTTGAAAATCCAAGCAAGCATCGGCCTGGAATCTATCGTCCCGCTGGAAACAGGCGAATCTATCGGGTAGTTAACAAGCGAGGTTGCATTGCTTACATCTTGAAATCCGCCAAAGGCAAGGTTATAATCCCAAGGTATCATAGAAAGCTGCCCGTCTTTTTCATAAAGATAGTAATTATGAATCATAGACCCCGTGTAGCTGTCAAAATTGCAGACGAAATTATGGACTACAAAGTATCGAATGACTTCATCGACATCGACAACCGCATCGATATTTTCATTGTTGTTAAGCTGTTTTAATGATGCAATCAGACGGTCTTTATCTGCATCGGTAATATCCGTCTTAGCATTATCAAAAATATTTGCATAACTGTCGTACTCGTCATCAGAGTAGATAAGTTTTACATCATCGCTGCCCATTCCGCCGCCTGCTCCGCCTTGATTGGGCATTCCTTCACCTTGGCCTCCCCTCTCTGCCGGGCGTTCGCCATTTGGCGGCTGCATATTGGTTTGATTTTCATTAGGGAAGTCGCCATTTTCAGATATATTTGGCGGCGTCGTTCCCCTCGCCATCGAATTGTTCGCCTGATTGTCTTTTCCGGTGAGCAACTCTCTAATATCTGCCTCGTTCAAAATTTCTTCTATACTTTCAGCATGTTCCAAGGCAGATAGAAAATCGTCAAGATCTGAATATCCGAGCGTTTCTAATATTTCTGTAAGCTGCGCATCGTCCATCTTTTCCAAAATATCTTTCATTTGCGCTATGGTTTCTGCGTTCAGCTCGGCTGTCCAATCAGCCATATCGAATTTATCACCATTACCGCGACCGCCGCCCATGCTTGTGCTGTCGGGCTTGTAAAGCTCACCGTAATCGCTGCCGTAATTTCTTTCAAGAAATGCCTCTTCAATACTTTCCACTGCTAAATATAGGCCCCAGTCCTCGCCGTTTACAGTAATATTGACATAGCTGCAAAGCGGCGCATCCACACCGAACTTCTGCATCATCTGATAAGTAAGAAAATCTTTCATATAGGTATTATCCTGTATGATATTATTCAAACTCAATTTATCCAGACCATAGTAACTTTTTGTGCTGTCATAGTGATCAAATTCGATTTTGAAGCTGTAACGGTCATTTCCATAGCTATCCACTTGTGTTAAAGAGGTATTTCCTTTTGCACGAATCGCTACATTTTTATAGGCTTCATTATCAATCACCACAGAGCAAAGAGCATACTCTTCATTTGTGCAGGTATCAATAAAGCTATCCCAATCATCCATAACGATATCAATCGTATGAACAGTTGATGTGTCGAACAGGCGGGTTTCATAGCCTTTTGCTTTTGAGGCCTCTGAGACTCCAAAAGATTTGGCGTTCATAAAAAGAACTGTAACAATCAAGGAAAGAACAACAGCGACGCAGCAAATTTTATCAATATATTTGTGCGTTGACATAGTATCTCCTCCGTTATCCCATATAGTCGCCGTTATAGCTTACAAGAACTGCACTATTTACACCATTCATCTCTGAAAGAATATTGATAAAATCGGTATTATCTTCTTTCATCCGAATTTCTGCATTCAACTCGACAAGCCCTTTTTGTACGGTTTTGCTTTTCAAAACGCAACGCCCTGCCTGTTTCTTCAAAAATTCCATAGCTTTTATTTCGCTGTCGTGGTTTTCGCAGCGAATGACAACAATATACGGATTAAGATGGGATTTCTTGTTGGCAAACACCAAAAGGATAATGCCAATGATAACGCTGCCGAATACAGCAAGCGGAATCATTCCTGCTGCTAAAACAATGCCAACTGCAATCGACCAGAACAGAAATGCAATGTCGAGGGGCTCTTTAATGGCAGTGCGGAAACGAACGATGGACAAAGCACCGACCATACCGAGGGAAAGCACAACATTGGATGTTACCGCTAAGATAACGAGAGTGGAAATCATCGTCAGCGCCACAAGCGTCACGCCAAAGGAGGACGAATACATCACCCCCGAAAAAGTCTTTTTGTAAATCAAAAAGATAAACATGCCGATACCAAAAGCAAGGGCTAACGCGATAACCATATCTAATATAGTTACGCTGGCGATATTCTCCAAAAAGCTTGATTTAAAAATGTCTTGAAAAGTCATAACATAACTCCTTTCACGATAATATTTTGGATTAACCGTAAATGCGGCAGGCGGCATATTTGGAGAATGCCGAGCTGTGTCTGCCGTTTAACTGAACAATATCCCGAATGACCGAGGGCAAAAATTCATCCCACTTCACTTCAAGGATAACAGGTGCATCTCCTGCGGGGATCATAACACAATCATTTTTCAAAAAATCTATTCCTGTAATCCCTGTGCGTATGTTGTAATCCAAAGTAACACGCACATTGCCAGGGGCATACACAAACGCTTCTCTTGTGTAATCGACAATCGTTTTGGGCTGTAATCCTTGCGTTTGCATTTTTAGATATAGTTCCTGTATCAGAGGCTTTTTGCTTTTTCCGAGCATATCCATATTGCGATCGGAAATTGCCTGCGCCTCGGCTGCGGATAGCTGGGCCTGTTCTTTTTGGCATAGACCATTGATTTTTCTTTTCTTTTCCAGCAGGATAAACGATGTATCGCCATTGTAATATCGAACGCGGAATTTTTCACGCATATTAATGCCGTTTATTTTTTCTAACAACGCCTTGTCTTGTAAGTTGTCAAAATACAAGCTGCGTATTTCGTATTTTCCGTTTATAGTGTGTGAGTCTATCACCATAACAGCCTGCAATCTCGAACGAAGCGCAAGCATATCGGAATGGTTAATTTCGTGCTTCCATTCATGACGGAATTTCATTTTTTCACCCCTTTCTTTATCTTCCGAACATATTATGGGTGAGCTACCTTAGTTCTAACTTAGAAAACACAGTTTCTTTAAAATCCATTGGAAAACATTTGGTTTCCGCCCTCTCTTGGACTCGGCAGAATTTGAGCGTTTTGCTGATTGTTATCTTCCGTTGTCAAAGCAGATTGTGCTTGTTCATCAACTGTAACAATCACTTCCAATGTATCATCCTGTCGGTAGATCATCAGTTTTAAATTGTCGCCGACAGATGAACAAGCAACCATTTTTGTCAATTCGTTTGCATCGGATATGGCAGTGTCATTTATAGCCGTAATAATATCGCCTGCCTGTAGCCCAGCCTTTTGCGCAGGGCTATTTTCAGTAACGCTCAAAACATATGCGCCCCTTATATTAGAATTACTGTTGGCAATTGAAACACCTATATAGGGCTTTGAAACATAGCCTTTTTCGATAATGCTTGTTACAATACTGCGGACATGATTCAAAGGGATTGCAAATCCGATATTGTCAATCGTTACTTCCGTACCTGCGCTTGAATACTTTGCATTCGTAATGCCGATTACTTCACCATAAAGGTTAAATAATGCGCCGCCAGAATTGCCAGAATTGATTGCACAATCGGTTTGAATTAGCTCCATTGTGATGTTATTAGATAAAGTGATTTCTCGTTCCAACGCGCTGACAACACCTGTGGTTAAGGAAAAAGTTAATTCTCCCAAAGGGTTTCCGATTGCAATTACATCATCGCCCACATTTAAGTTATCGGAATCGCCTAATACAACAGGCGTCAATTCTTCTGCCTCGACTTTTAAAACCGCAATATCATTGCTTTCATCATAGCCAATCAGCTCCGCATCATAAGTTGTTCCGTCATAAAGCGAAACTGTAATGGCATTCGCATTTTCAATCACATGATAATTCGTGAGAATATAGCCATCAGATGTAATGATAAATCCAGACCCCGATGCCGCTGAAGTTGATTGAAAACCCCAGTAATTTGTCGTTACAGATGTGGTAATGCCGACTGTGGAATTGACATTTGCCGCATAAACTTCTGCTGCCGTCATTTTTTCATCCGTGTTGATTTGAGAAACATTGATGACAGAGGTTTGGCGAGTTCCCTCTACCAAAGTCGATATTTTCTGTGCAGCGTCAGCCATAAGCTGATTGCCTATCATTGCCCCGACTAGCCCCGCGGAAATGCCGAGGATCGCACAACAAAGGATAGATACCGCGGTGCGGTACCAACGCCTTCTCTTCTGTTGGCTTTTCCTACTTGGAGCATTTTTTTGTAATTTATCATTTGTCGCATACATGCTTTCGGATGCTGGCAATACTGTTTGATTTGTTTCTTTTTCAAAAATAGGGTTCATATAAATTTCTTCCTTTCTGAAGTTTATGTCTGAATTGTAATTTGTCTACCTTAGTTTTGACTTAGAAAAAAAGGCCCCACGAAAAAATCGTGAAGCCTTTTAAAAAACACTTATAGTTTAACCGTAAAAGAGACAAAATTCGGCTTTTCATACTCGACGGCAATACTTCCTCTGTTTGCCTCGGCAATAGACCGCGCCACCGATAATCCAATACCATAGCCGCCTGTTTTCTGTGTGCGAGCTTTGTCGTCCCGATAGAAACGGTCAAGCAATTTATGCGGTGATGTGTCCGGCAGCTTTTCGCAACTGTTTTTTATGAGCAATTTGATACGCTTATCGCTCTTTTGCAAGCTGACAATTACCGTTCCGCTATCATTTGTGTATTTGGAAGCATTATCAAACAGTATCGAGATTAATTGTGACATTTGTTCCTTGTTCGCTTTGATTATCACATTTGGCTGAATTTCCGTCTGTAAAGTTATATTGCGAAGATTAAACGGCTCTGCAAAAACCCGTACATTTTCGCTGACCAATTCACTTAACGAAACTTCTGTTTTAATAATTTCCGCAGCGCCTTCATCCATCTTTGCAAGAAGCAGCAGATTTTTCATTAAACCGTTTAATCTCACTGTCTGTTCTCTGATATTCTTGCTCCATTTATTTTCGCCGTTATAAAGCTCCATCGCTTCCGTATTTGCAAGAATAATCGCAAGGGGCGTTTTAATTTCGTGCCCCGCATTTGTAACAAATTGTTTTTGCCTTTCAATGTTCTCTGCAATCGGGCGAATCACTTTTTTGGAGAGAAATATCACGATTAGCAACATAAGAATCCAACAGACGATACCTATTCCGCCCGAAAGAAATAGAACTCTTACATAGGAGAGGATTTCTTCAGAAGCATCGAGAAAAACGATGACAGTTTCATTCTCCATACGGGAATTGCTGATTTGGTATCGGTATTTTCCTATCTTTCCTGCGCTCGCCCCTTCATCGAGAATTTTTAAGGCAAGTTCCTTGGCACTCACTTCATCAACCAAAGAAGTACGGCTCACATCGGTAAAAATAACCTGCCCATTTCCATTTAGCCTAACAATAAAAAAATTGGAGGATAAAAATTTATCTCTTTCATCTTTCGGCTCTATTCTAAAATCAGACGGCGGCGTGGAATTTGGCGGAGGCTGAATGTGATCAAAGTTGCCATCTGCTGCAGAAATCATGGCCAAAGTTTTGTCTGTTTCGTTTCTAACCATTACAATATTTACAACATTAATTGTGCCAAGCAAAATAAGAAGCAGTATGGAAACAACAATCATAGCGGTAAATACAAATTTCTTTTGCAGTATTTTTATCACTCCTCCACCTCCAGAGTATATCCCACATTTCGTTTTGCCCGTATCACGACATTCGCAGAAAGAGCCGTCAGCCGTTTGCGAAGATAGGAAATGTATACCCAAACCGTTCCGATTTCCGCATCGGTATCATATCCCCATACTTTTGTGAGTAAATCTTCGGTGGAAAGATAAATGCCTTTATTTAACATTAAAAGCTCGATAAGCTGATATTCTAATTTGGGCAACACAAAAGACTGGCCATTGCAGCTCAATTCATAGCTTTGCATATTTAAAGAAAGATTGCCGACCTTCAAAATATTGGGCGTAAAATTTTCTTTACGCCGAAGCATTGCACGAACGCGGGCAAGCAGTTCTCCCATAGCAAAAGGCTTTGGCAGATAATCGTCTGCGCCCATATCTAACCCCTGTATTCTATCCTCAATTTCCACCTTTGCCGTAAGCAAAAGAATCGGCGTGTTATTTCCTTTTTTCCTTAACTGTTCAAGCACTTCCAGCCCGCTCAGCTTCGGCATCATTATATCAAGAATAATGCCGTCATATTGCTCGGTTTCAGCATAAGCTAAAGCATCTGCACCATCGTATACTGCATCAACATTATATTTATGATAAGTCAGTATATCAACGACTGCCTCCGACATACTGATTTCATCTTCCGCATATAAAAGCTTCATTAGATATCACCTCAATTATATATAAAGCCCATAAACTTAGTTAAGGCTTAGAAATCGGTATAGACAACCGTTTTTTCTTCCATAATATCGCTAAATATTATAGTTTTGTTTGAATCCAATATCAAGTTATTACATTTGAACTTTTTAAACACAAAGCGGCAGAAAATTTCTCTGCCGCCAATCAATTTATATGAAGATAATTTCGGTATTCACTGCTTCCGTTGCACGGTTAGAGGTATTGTTCATAGCCAGCATCCTCTGTTTTGTGCATTTCCGCCACTCTTTCTTTGTTGGCAAGTTGCTTTACCAGCCAAAACAACATTGTTTCAGCCCGCTCGTCAATGTTCGCAAGAGGCTAAATTAGTATAAAATGTTCCGCTCTAAATGCCAACTTCTGTTCTTGGGACGGTATGAGACTGGGCATAAGGTATCCGTAGATTTCCGTATAAGTTCCGGCCATTTCTTCAAATAGTGGTTTTACTGCACTTTCCTCCAAATGATAAAATTCGTTTTTTTGCAATATACCGTACCGATTCTTTGCTGTTTGTTTTCAAAACCTTGGGTGCGGCATCATCATTATGAAAAGAGCCTACTCTTATCTCCAATTTTTTTGCACCATTTGCAAGCTATTTTTTCTGCGCTGCAACCAGAAGCATCATCGGGCGGCGCATTTCATCTTTCATTCCATCCATGTGCATCATCTCTTCGGGCGGCTGCGGCTCCACAACGCCGCAAATCTCAAAGCCGTTTTGCAGCAGCGCGGCAAGATAGGTCGTCAGCGTTCTATGGTATTTCACCACCTTCTCACCCAAAAAGACAGCCTCCCGCTCCCCCTCGTAGTAATAGTTATCTACGGGGAAATGGAGAATTTCCCCATTCTCGCCATAATACCAATCCTGCGTGCCATAAGCGGTAAAAACCGGATGCTCCACAGAGAAGACAAAGCTCCCTCCCCGCTTTAGCCAGCCTGCGATCTTCGCGGCCAGCGGCTCAAAATCCCGGATATAGTGAAATGCCAGAGAGCTGAGCACCACATCAAAACTGTCGGCGGAAAATTCCAGATCCTCGATTGCCCCTTGCCGATACACGATGGCCTCATCCGCGTTTTTTTCTTTGGCCGTCTCCAGCATTTTATGCGAAAGATCCACGCCCAACACACTGGCCGCGCCCTGCTCTGCCGCATATTTGCAATGCCAGCCATAGCCGCATCCCAAATCCAGCACGCGCTTGCCCTTAAAATCCGGCAGGAGCTTTTTCAGCTCGCTCCACTCGCCCGCTCCGCCAAGGCCGTTCTGCGAACGCGCCATCTGGGCATATTTTTCAAAAAACACCTGGTCGTCATATTTATTTTCTTTCATACTCTCTCCATTTCTTCCATCCGCAAGCCGATGGACCTTTTTAGGGCAAGTATCTGCCCGGGAAAGCCGCTTTGGCCAGCTGGGTCGTTTGGGCGACGAACGCTCCTTTGGCATCGGTATAGGCATCGCGGTCGTGCCGAAAGCGCTGGGCCAGCTGCTGCTTGAGGGCGGCATATTCGGCGGCAGCTTCCGGGTGCGCCCGAAGATAGTCTCGGAAATAGAGCTCATCCTGGTCGGCCAAATAGCGTATGTGCAGATGAAACACCTTTTGCGCAAAGCCCTGCAAGGTATACCCCTTCATGAACATCATGTGCGGCGCGGGCTTTTGCGGCTGGGGCGCATAGAGATATCCGATGCGCTTCAGGGCGACCCGCATCTCCTCCAGCTGGGTTTGCTCGGATATTTCCAGCAAAATGTCCACCGTCGGCTTGGCCAGCAGGCCGGGCACAGATGTGCTGCCGATATGGCTGATCCGCAGCACATTTTCGCCGCCCACTGCCCGGCGAATCTGCTCTGCCTCCTGCTGATACCATTCCTGCCAAGCGGGATCATGCGGTTCCAGCAGAATGGGAAACAGCGCCCATAGCTGCTCATTGCTCATCTGCATCAGATCTTCCATCTTTTTTCCTTTCCATATAAAAAAACAGCGCCAATTCCGGCGCTGAAATTTTGCAAAAAGCCGCACACCCACCTTCGACAACCTCTCCCAGCAGGAATTCTGGTAGCCAGCTCAAAACAGACTGCTCTGCGGCACACATAGCTATCTACTTACTGCTGCTTCCGTCAGGACCTGACAGGGTTCATAGCGCTATGTTGCACAGGGCCCATTTCTCAACGCCGCTTGCCAGCGCCATACACTGAAAAAAGAAGCCTAGGGCGGGAACTCAGTCTTGCTAGAGCGGATTGCAAGTTCAGGGCACCGCTAACTCCCCACCTAGTGCGGTTTTTTTATTATACCCTGTTTTGCGCGGAAATGCAACACTTGCGAAAAACTCCGTATCTGCGCCAAAAATTTTTATCCTGATTGACGCCAAAGCAAAATTCGTATACCATAAATCTTGCAGAGATAAAAACACGGCCCGGTCGGTAGTCCGGGCGCAACGGCACAAAGCCAATGCCAGTAACCTGCCTCCTAAGGTTGTCCCTTCTTTGCGGCCATATCAATTAGGAGGAACACAGGATGGAGAAGATCTCTTGCAAACTCACCGTTTATTTCGACGACCCGTTTTGGGCAGCTATTTGCGAACGGCAATGTGCTGGCCGGCTAGAGGCGGCAAAGGTTGTTTTTGGCGCAGAACCGAAGGACTATGAGGTATACGCCTACTTTCTTTCCAACCAGCCCGTCTTTAGCCCGGCCATCCCGCTGGAGCAAAAGCCCTATCGGCGGCCAAATCCCAAGCGCGCCAGACGGCTGGCGCAGCGCCAAATTGCCGCCCACATCGGCACAAAGGCACAGCAGGCTTTGCAGTTGCAATACCAGCAAAACAAGCTGGAGCAAAAAGCCAGGCGCCGCAGCCAAAGGGAAGAGAAAAGGGAGCGGCAGTTTGCCATCCGAACGCAAAAAAAGAAAGCAAAACACAGAGGCCATTAGCCTCTGTGTTTTGCTTTCTCTCTCTTTTTCGCTCACAAATAAGGGCACCTGAACTCAATCAATTTTCTTATTCAGATAGGCCAGCGAGAGCGCCATATTCTCATACTGGACGGGAATTTCCGGCGGGACGCATAGTGTGCAGGGCGCGAAGCACCAGATGGCCTGAATGCCGTTTTGCACAAACCGATCGCAGACCTGCTGCGCATATGCCGCGGGCACTGTGATGATGCCGATTTTCACCGGATGGCTTTTACAGAAATCATCGAAACAATCCATGGAGTAGATGGGTTTGCCCGAATTGCTCTTTTCGCTCTCCTGCACGGCAATATCGAAGGCCGCCGCAATTTCCAGGCCGTAATCCGCAAAGCCGCTATAGTCCAGCAGGGCGCGCCCCAGCTTTCCTGCGCCCACAATGACGACGCTGCTGCGCTCTCCGCTGCCCAAAAATGCTTCCAGCTCCTCTATCAGCTGCTCCACCGGGTAGCCCGTTTTGGGCCGGCCAGCGCCGCTGACCGCGCCCAAATCCTTGCGCACCTGCACTTCTCCCAGGCCCAGCTCTTTGGCAAGAGTCGTCGCTGAAATGTTCCCAGTATGGCGATCGATATTTTTTAGATACTCCAAATAAATGGGGATACGCCCCAGTGTCGCGCTCGATACTTCTGTTCGTTTCATAAACGCCCCTCCCAGCAGAACTTTCTTTGCCTCTATCTTACGCCTTTGCCGCTGCGGCCAGCTCTGCCGCCTCATCCAGCTTTTTGTTTCTGAAATACAGCGCAACGTCGATGGAGATCTCGATGAAGTTCAGCACATAGAAAAAGAAGCTGAGATAGAAGAGGAAGCCCGAGCTCCCCTCGGAGATCTGGATGATCTTTCTGGCGATGCCGCAGGCATAGCCAATGAGCAGGAACACCTCGAAAAACAGGCTTTTGCCCTTGGCCGTGCGGGAGATGATGGACTTGCGGATGGAGATTGGCCAGGAGAGGCCAAAGCAGAAAATCGTCAATGCTTCGAGCAGATCTGTAATCATAATCTTACCAACTTTCTATTTATTTTCTACGGTAGTCGGGCAGTAGTTTAGGCGAGACGGCCTGCGTCTCGATGCCAGCAGCATCGCGCTCTGCATCAAACTTTGCGATATGCTCCAGCGTCAGTTTGCCCACGCTCACTTCCTTTGCCTTGGCCGCGGCATTCGTTCCGGCGTTGCGCCCAAAGACGATGATATCCAGCAGCGAGTTGCCCATCAGGCGGTTTCTGCCGTGAATGCCTCCCACAGCTTCGCCTGCCACAAAGAGGTTTTCAACGCCCGGCGTCATGCCGTTTACATCAATATCCAGGCCGCCGTTCTGATAGTGCAGCGTCGGGTAGACGAGGATGGGCTCTTTGCGGATATCGATATCGTATTTTGCGAACATGCGCATCATGGCCGGGATGCGGGCCTCGATGGTGCCCTCTCCGCCAATCGCCTCGATCATAGGCGTATACAGCCAGACTGCCCGGCCGCTGCCCGTATCCACGCCTTCCTTATGATCCGAACACTCCCGGATGATGGAAGCCGCGGCGACGTCTCTCGTCTCCAGCGGGTGCATGAACACCTTGCCATCGCGGTTGACCAGCTTCGCGCCCAGCGAGCGCACCTTTTCCGTAACCAGCGCGCCGAAAATCTGCTGCGGGAAGGCCGCGCCGGTGGGGTGATACTGAAGGGTATCCGCATAGAGCAGCTTGGCTCCGGCGCGGTAGCCCAGCACCAGGCCATCTGCCGTTGCGCCATAGTGGTTGGAGGTCGGGAAGCCCTGGTAGTGCATGCGCCCTGCGCCGCCTGTGGCGATGATGACGGTTTTTGCCCGGGCAACCATCAATTCCTTCGTCTCCATATTCATGAGCACAGCGCCGGCCGCTCTGCCGTTTTCATCCAAAATCAGCTCGATGGCCGAAGTGAAATCCACCACCGGAATGCCGCGATTGAGCACTTCATCCCGCAGTGTGCGCATGATCTCCGCGCCGGAATAGTCTTTCGCGGCGTGCATGCGCTTTCTGGAAGTGCCGCCGCCATGCGTCGTGATCATCTCTCCATCTGGTGCTTTATCGAACTCCACACCCAGGTTGTTCAGCCATAAAATCGCCTCGGGCGCATCGCAGACCAGCTTGGCCAGCAGCTCGCGCTTTGCGGCATAGTGGCCGCCGCCAAAAGCATCGATAAAGTGGATGGCCGGGGAATCGTTCGGCTTATCCACCGCCTGGATGCCGCCCTCTGCCATCATGGTATTGGCATCGCCAATGCGCAGTTTGGTGACGATCATGGCCTTTGCGCCGGCATTATCCGCCTCGATGGCTGCCGAAGCGCCGGCGCCGCCGCCGCCGATGATGAGCACATCCACATCGTAGCGGATATCCGAGAGATCCACATCCGCCGCGCAGATGCGGCTATGCGCCTGAAGCATCTCGCAAAGCTCGTGGGGCACCTGCTCGCCCTTATTCGGGCCGATTTTCAGCGTCGTGAACTCGCTTTTCTTATAATCCGGGTGGTAGGCGGCCAGCAGGTCTTCCTTCTCCTGCGCCGTCATCCGGGCGGGCTCGTAGGCAATGTTTGCCTCTCTTGCGGCTTCCACCGCCTTTAAAGATTCTTGAAACTGTTTTGCATACATCGCTTCTGCCCTCCCTACTTCTCGATCTCTCTGTTGTTATACAGCTCTTTGAGCTCTTCCACCGGTTTGCCCATCAGCGCCTCGATGAGCTCAGTAAACGTGCCGTCCTTGATCTCCTGGACGCGGTTTTCCAGATGCTCGGTCTTCGGCGCCAGGTATTTGCCGTTCAGCCGCCGGGCCAGCATGGCCACCTGCGGATGCGAGATACCCGCCGGGCAGCGGGAGGAGCATACGCCGCACATGACGCAGTCGAAGGATTCTTCGGCGCATTTCTCGAACTCGCCGCGCTGCGCATACGCGATATACTGCATGACATTGAGATCCTGTGTGCAGCTCTTGGTGCAGGCATTGCAGCCCACGCAGGCGTAAATCTCCGGGTAAAGCTGCATCATGATCTGCTCGGTCGGCTTTACTTTCT